>NZ_JAZGQA010000025.1:0-33764 GCF_048593855.1 Yersinia sp. 2542 StPb PI | reverse complement strand
CCGGTGGTTGGTAACGCGAGGTGCGCATATTACGCTTTCCTCATTCAGAGTCAACTACTAATTTCGTTGAATTTCTCGGTTCTCTTTGCCGGTCACTTAACTACTTGATTCGTTGTGTGCCGTCTCGATGGATGCGCATTATAGGGAGTTCCGCGCCGCCCGCAACCGCTAATTTCAATAAAAATGACTGTTTGCTGCATTCCACAGCAAAACCCCACTTTATACCCAGTTGTGCACAAACTTATCCACAGATTGAATCTGCACTCAAAATTGACGAGCATCACGCAATCGTTTTCGCTACAATTCCCCGCGGCGAAAAAGAGTGACCTTGTCGGCAAAATATCGATGACATGATGTGATTTTTTATAAAACTGGAGAATACCGCTCAGGATAAAGCGTATTTTATTGTGGTAGAGGATGAATCGCCTTGGTGAAAGCAGCAAAGAGTGGCATTGCTCCCTATTTGGGACGTTATCTGAGTTTGTTCCTCTCTATATAGTTACCTATATAAGAAGGTAGGATTCAGATAACGCTCTATTGAATGTTTGCGAAGAATAACTGCGACTCCAAAGCCAAGGGATAAAACCATGCAACAACGCCGCCCAATCCGCCGTGCTCTACTCAGTGTGTCTGACAAAGCCGGTATCATCGAATTCGCCGCCGCACTTTCTCAGCGTGGCATCGAGTTACTTTCCACCGGTGGAACTGCCCGCCTGCTGGCCGATGCGGGTCTGCCCGTCACTGAGGTTTCTGACTATACCGGTTTCCCGGAAATGATGGACGGACGCGTTAAAACGTTGCATCCAAAAGTGCATGGCGGCATTTTGGGCCGTCGTGGTCAGGATGATGGCATCATGGCTCAACATGATATTCAGCCAATTGATATTGTTGTCGTGAATCTATATCCGTTCGCTCAGACAGTTGCTCGCCCGGATTGCTCACGGGAAGATGCAGTTGAGAATATCGATATCGGTGGCCCTACCATGGTGCGCTCCGCCGCCAAGAACCATAAAGATGTCGCCATTGTCGTTAAGAGTAGCGACTACCCAGCGATTATTGCCGAACTGGACGAGAATGATGGTTCATTAACTTATCCAACCCGTTTCGACTTGGCTATCAAGGCGTTTGAGCACACCGCCGCTTACGACAGCATGATTGCCAACTACTTCGGCGCGCTGGTGCCACCTTACCATGGTGATACCAAGCAGCCATCAGGCCGCTTCCCACGCACCCTGAATCTTAACTATATAAAGAAACAAGATATGCGCTATGGTGAAAACAGCCACCAGCAAGCGGCCTTCTATATAGAAGAAGAGGTTAAAGAGGCATCTGTGGCTACCGCACAGCAATTGCAGGGTAAAGCGCTCTCCTATAACAATATCGCAGATACCGATGCGGCATTAGAATGTGTGAAAGAGTTCAGCGAGCCTGCCTGTGTGATCGTCAAGCATGCCAACCCATGCGGCGTGGCGATTGCCGAATCGCTGTTGGCCGCTTACGAAAAAGCCTATAAAACTGACCCAACTTCTGCTTTCGGCGGCATTATTGCCTTTAACCGTGAATTGGATGCCGAAACCGCCAGCGCAATTATCAGCCGCCAGTTTGTTGAAGTCATCATTGCCCCCGCAGTCAGCACTGAAGCACTGGCATTGCTTGCCGCCAAACAAAATGTCCGTGTTCTGACCTGTGGCCAGTGGCAGGAGCGTGCTACCGGTCTGGACTTCAAACGCGTCAATGGTGGTTTGCTGGTCCAAGACCGCGATTTAGGTATGGTGACCGCAGCCGATCTGCGCGTGGTGTCCAAGCGCCAGCCAACGGAGCAAGAACTGCGTGATGCACTGTTCTGCTGGAAAGTAGCTAAGTTCGTTAAATCCAATGCTATTGTCTATGCACGCGACAATATGACTATCGGTATAGGCGCAGGCCAAATGAGCCGTGTCTATTCTGCCAAAATTGCCGGTATTAAAGCGGCGGATGAAGGATTAGAAGTAGCCGGTTCTGCCATGGCCTCCGATGCTTTCTTCCCGTTCCGTGACGGTATCGATGCTGCTGCATCTGTCGGGATCAGTTGTGTTATCCAACCGGGTGGTTCAATCCGTGACGATGAAGTCATTGCTGCGGCTGATGAGCATGGTATCGCCATGATCTTTACCGACATGCGCCATTTCCGCCATTAATTAACCCGCTTAACGGAGTCATCTGATGAATATTTTGATTATTGGTAATGGCGGGCGTGAACACGCGCTGGGCTGGAAAGCAGCACAGTCGCCTTTAGCGGGCAAAATTTATGTCGCGCCGGGTAATGCTGGCACCGCACTAGAATCTGGTTTAGAAAATGTCGATATCGCGGCAACTGATATTGCGGGTCTGTTGGCCTTTGCTCAGAGCCATGATATTGGCCTGACCATTGTCGGCCCGGAAGCACCGTTAGTTATTGGTGTGGTTGATGCTTTCCGCGCAGCCGGTTTGACCATTTTTGGGCCAACGCAAGCCGCGGCTCAGTTGGAAGGATCTAAAGCTTTCACCAAAGACTTCCTGGCGCGCCACAATATCCCAACTGCGTTTTACCAGAACTTCACCGAGGTGGAGCCTGCTTTAGCCTATGTTCGTAAAATCGGTGCACCAATCGTGATTAAGGCTGATGGGCTGGCCGCCGGTAAAGGCGTGATTGTTGCGATGACGTTGGAAGAAGCAGAAACCGCTGTTCATGACATGCTGGCAGGCAATGCCTTTGGTGATGCAGGCCACCGTATCGTGGTGGAAGAGTTTCTCGACGGCGAAGAAGCCAGCTTTATCGTGATGGTTGATGGTGAAAATGTATTACCAATGGCCACCAGCCAGGACCATAAGCGGGTTGGCGATGGTGATACCGGTCCGAATACCGGTGGCATGGGGGCATATTCCCCGGCACCGGTAGTCACTGATGAAGTTCATCAGCGAGTGATGGAAAGTGTTATCTGGCCGACAGTGCGCGGTATGGCGGCAGAAGGTAATGTCTATACCGGCTTCCTCTATGCCGGTCTGATGATTTCCGCTGACGGGCAACCAAAAGTGATTGAGTTCAACTGTCGCTTTGGTGACCCGGAAACTCAACCCATCATGCTACGCATGCGTTCAGACTTGGTTGAATTGTGCTTAGCCGGTGCGCAAGGCAAATTGAATGAGAAGACCTCTGACTGGGATGAGCGCCCATCGCTAGGTGTGGTGTTGGCCGCTGGCGGTTATCCGGCAGATTATCGCCAGGGTGATGTCATTCATGGATTACCACAGCAGGAGGTAGCTGACGGTAAAGTGTTCCACGCCGGAACCAAACTGAATGGCAATAATGAAGTCGTCACTAGCGGCGGTCGCGTATTGTGTGTAACTGCGCTGGGTGCCACCGTCGCCCAGGCACAGCAAAACGCGTATCGGTTAGCTGAAAATATTCAGTGGGAAGGGGCTTTCTACCGTAAAGACATTGGTTATCGGGCGATTGCTCGCGGTAAATAAACCTACCCTTGTATTCTACGGGCGCAGCTTGCTGTGCCCTGCTTCTTATCAGGCCTTACAAACTACCGGCTGTCGGCTCCCAGCGGCAGAAGTCCTGATTGGCAACCAACAGCAATTGCTGACCCTGCGACGAATCCAACCACGCGACGCCCAGAGCTTGCGCACTGCCCTCTCCCCGTTTGCTCAGCCATGCCTGTGAGTTATCGTCAACTTTCAATCGCAACGTCTTCTTATCACAGGTAGTAACCACACCATCTCGCCACTGTCCCTGAATTAACCTGACATTTCCGGCGCGCAGTGCACTGCTCTGTTCGAGAATTCGTTTCGCTTCCAACTGATAGACCGCGATATTATCCGCAGAGAGCTGCTCACGCCGTTCGGCCAGTTGGCGCTGCATAAAACTCACCTGTCCTTGTTCATCAAAACGCAGCTCGACGCTCTGCGGGTTATGACCCAAATCGTTGCGCCGAATTTCCCGCAAAATGCCATTTTGATATTCGTAGAAGGTTACGCGAGTATTGTCCCCGGAATAGGGGCTGTAGACGCTCATCAGCACTTGTGGCTGCTGCTGCGCATTATCCTGACGCCATAAACGAACGACACCGCTATCGGCGATATATCCGCTGGCACTAAATTGAGGGGAACCTGACTGACTGCTACAGGCGCTGAGACCAAAGGCTAAACCGAGGGTCATCAGCACCCGCTGCATAAACAAAAGGGGCTTTGCCACCCCCCTGCTTATTATTTTCACTGACACACTATTAAGATTTAACAGAATCTTTCAGTGCTTTACCAGAAACAAACGCTGGCACATTAGCTGCAGCAATTTTGATTTCTTTACCAGTCTGTGGGTTGCGGCCAGTGCGCTCATTACGATGGTTTACCTTGAAAGTACCAAAACCAACCAATTGTACTGGATCACCGTCTTTCAGAGATTCGGTAATTGCAGCCAGTGTGGACTCCAAAGCAGCTTTAGCTTGTGCTTTAGAAAGGTCCGCTTTGTCCGCGATTACGTCAATCAGTTGAGTCTTATTCATAAGTTATCCTTACAGTGTGTTTATCGTTTGCAAAGCATCGAGTGCGACGGATATGCCGATGGACAGCACTCTCCTGCATACACGCACCGATAGCCACTTTTTTTCGCCCCCCAAATGTAGAACAGACAGGGGGCAGATGTGAAGCCTTAAGACGTGACAAATCAGGCGTTAAATCACGTTTTCTTGCCTTATTGCGTTAAATTTATGCCAATGTTGCTAACAGCCGCTTCCCGCAGGTCAGATCGTAGCCCTTTTATCAGATCTAAGTCGCGCTCTTCACAGTCAGCTAACAGACGGAAAATCTCCCATTGGATATCCCATTCTTCTTCAATCGCAGGCAAAATTTTCAGTTCTTCATCGGTCATTTCTTTACCGGCCAACGTCATTTCCAACATTGCAACGGTACGAATTGATGCTTCGCTGATAGCGACAGCATGTTCCAGTGTTTCACCACTCAAACGCGAATGGATGGCCTCGCCCAATGCAATACAGGCATCGATGGCAGGATAAACACCGTAGATAGCATAGTCATCGGCTGAAGGAATTGCCTCTTCCAGCTTCTCTAACTGGCTATCAAAGTTAACTTTTGCGTCTTTTATGACCAAAGTTTCCCAGATCAGGTCCAGAATGCGCCGGTAAACAGCCGGGTCGCCAAATTCAGTTTCCAGACAAAATTGCTGATAGTTGGGATACATCCGCTCACATAAGCAAGCCATGAAAGTCAGGTGTTGCCAACTTTCCAGCTTCTCGAGACGTAGATGAATCGGATTACGTATCATTATAAGTTCTCATTATTCATTATCTGCGCGGCAGTGTACCCGAAATTAAATCATATCCCTATGGTTGCCAAGTAAATCAGGATTTTTCCGCACCCAACGCTGAAATTGCGGGCGGTTTGAGGCGATAGCATCAGCCCAACGGGTTGGCTCAGGCAAACGGTAGCCCGCCATGCAAGCCTGTACCCACGCCAAAGCACTGCTAACACTGACCCGATGACCGGGCGAGATAAACAGTGGATTGCAACGGACTTTGCTGCGCCACACCCAGCCAAGTTGCTCATCACCATCAATGAGTGGTTGTAATGCGCCGTTATCGCTCTCTAGCGGCAGAGAGTGCCCACACAGGCGACTTTTGGCGACACCAATGGTCGGAACATCAACCAACAGCCCAAAATGGCTGGCAACGCCTAAACGACGCGGATGTGCGATACCTTGCCCATCAACAAACACCAGTTGAGGCCGTTGCTGCAACTGCCCCCAGGCGGCTAATAATGCAGGATATTCACGGAAAGAGAGTAAACCGGGGATATACGGCAGTGAAGTTGCCACGCGGGCAACCTGATATTCCACCAGTTCTAGCGAGGGATAACGCAAAATCGCGATAGCAGCACGGGTAATCTCCCCCTGCTGCTCAAAACCAACATCCGCACCGGCAATAAAGTGCACTGACCCACTATCAAAATCATCGTGAAGAATAATGTCAGATGCTCGTTGTAACTGTTCTGCCCGTAACGCTTTGGTATCTATCATCGGCCAACCTCCCTCGCGCTTGAAGCTACAGTGCGGTTACCTGCCGCCCCAATGACTTTGGGTATAAGCGATTAGTTTTGATGATAAGGCTTTGATAACGTATGCACTGCATCAACAAAAGCCCCTGCATGTTGTGGCGGAACATCCTGATGAATGCCGTGCCCCAGATTAAACACATGCCCTTCACCCTGGCCAAAACTTGCGAGAATAGTACTCACTTCCTGCTCAATACGGGCAGGTGGTGCGTATAGCACAGAGGGGTCCATATTACCTTGCAGAGAGACCTTATCACCCACCCGACGGCGCGCATCGCCGATATCCGTGGTCCAATCCAACCCTAATGCATCACAACCGGTAGCAGCCATTGCTTCCAGCCATTGCCCGCCACCTTTAGTGAACAAGGTCACCGGCACCCGACGCCCGTCGTTTTCGCGGATCAGGCCATCGACGATTTTATGCATGTAGTTCAAGGAGAATTCAAGATAATCACGCCCTGTCAGTACCCCGCCCCAAGTATCAAACACCATCACAGATTGAGCGCCAGCTTTGATTTGCGCATTGAGATACAAGATGACGCTATCAGCCAGTTTATCCAGTAGCAGATGCAGGGTTTGCGGCTCGGCATACATCATTTTCTTCAGTTTGGTGAACGCTTTGCTACTACCACCTTCAACCATATAGGTTGCCAGCGTCCATGGGCTGCCGGAAAAACCAATTAATGGCACTGCACCTTTCAGCTCACGGCGAATGGTTCTTACCGCGTTCATCACATAACCCAATTCCTGTTCTGGGTCGGGGATGGGTAACTTTTCGACGTCGGCGCGACAAGTAATCGGGGATTGGAAGCGTGGACCTTCACCGGTTTCAAAATAGAGCCCCAGCCCCATAGCATCGGGGATGGTCAGAATGTCTGAAAACAGAATCGCGGCGTCCAATGGATAGCGACGTAATGGCTGCATCGTCACTTCACAAGCCAGTTCCGCATTTTTGCACAGCGACATAAAATCCCCGGCAACCGCGCGGGTAGCTTTATATTCCGGCAAATAACGGCCCGCCTGACGCATCATCCATACCGGCGTTACATCTACCGGTTGACGCAATAAGGCTCGCAGATAGCGATCGTTTTTCAACTCATTCATGGTGGAGCTCCCTTAATTATCTGGCGGCCATCTTTTAGCGGACCATATTGTAGCATGTCAGATAATACTTTCCTGCTAACTGCCGCCGCTATTAAGGGCGCGATAATGACTCACTCTCATGGGGTTTAAACTGCGTAGGCTATGAGGTTAGCGCTTCAGTACTCCCTTCTGATTAGATCAACTCACGGTGCTCGCGGCATAACACCACGGTATCTTCAATTAATCGTCGTGCTACGGTGCCTGGCGGCGGCAGTAATGGCAATTGGTCATAACGATACCAACCGGCATTTAGCAGCTCTTTAGGGTCATGTCGTAATTCACCACTGTCATACTCGGCCATAAACGCCATCATCAGTGAATGGGGGAACGGCCAAGGCTGTGATGTTACGTAGCGCAGATTTTTAATGTGAATATTACTTTCTTCTAAAACTTCACGGGAAACCGCCTGCTCCAGAGTCTCACCCACTTCGACAAAGCCTGCCAATACGGTATTAATGCCGCCACGATGCCGTACATGCTGCGCCAATAAAATTTCATCATCACGGCGAATGGCAACAATCACACAAGGGGCGACTTGTGGGTAATAGCGCTCACGGCAATGATTACACAGACAAGCCCACTCGGAACGGCTGGCCTGCATTTGGTGACCGCAATAACCACAAAAACGGTGAGAACGATAAAACTCTGCCAGTTGCACACCACGCCCAGCCAATTGGAACAAGCCGCGATCCACATCCAGTAATTGCCGCACGGACCCCATATCAGTAGACATCATCTGACGGATCAGCCATACCGCCTGCCCTTGCCATTCACCGATTTGCCTTGCCGTTGCGCCCTGCAATGACCAATTAGCGGCATTACCTTGTGGTAACTCCCCTTTCGGCAACCATAATTTGTTTTCATGACTGACAATCCACCAGCCACTTTCTTTACCTGTAAGTTGTAGTTCCATATCGTTGTTGCACAACCTCGACTTCACTGGCAATCTAGAATCCGGCTTGTTACATTTTTGTAACCCACTATTACTTTTCCTTACTCACGGAGTCGTTCATGCTCAACCGACTAGAAAGCCTGACTCAACGCGTTGGCGGCAGTAATGAATTAATTGATCAATGGCTTCATGCGCGTAAAGAACTGTTAGTTTCATATTGCACAGTGATCGGTATTAAGCCGCAAAAAGAAAAGCATACCCCGCTTAACGAAAAAGCGCTGGAGAACTTTTGCCATAATTTAGTGGATTATCTCTCTTCCGGGCATTTTCATATCTATGACAGAATTATCAAACAGGTGGAAGGCGCGTCTAGCCCAAAAATGGCGCTGACGACCAAAGTGTATCCTGCGTTAAAAAATAATACTCAAACGATCATGACATTCCATGATCGTTATACCAACATTGAGATCGATCAGGACAGTTGTATCGAGTTTCAACAAGCATTATCTGATATCGGTGAAGCCCTTGATGCCCGTTTCCGCTTGGAAGATCAATTGATTCAATGGGCATCCGAGTCGTGGCAAGCCGCCCAGCCAGTTATTCAAACAGGGCAGGTAAAATAACCCACTGAACAGCACGGGCTTGTAGTTTTAATTCAACCTCGTATAGTAAAGATTCTTGTCGGAGTGCCTAGCGATTGCCTTTTTAGGAAAGCAAACGCAGGCTGAGACCGTTAATTCGGGATCCGCGGAACCTGATCGGGTTAATACCCGCGAAGGGAACAAGAGTAATTTATCGCTACAGGCCCGGTCTTTATCCTTACAGGTAGCTGCCGGTTACTGGCCAACATCGTTACTCCCGCCAAGCTCCAGACAAGCAATTTTCCCTATAAACCACACTGGTAGGAATTGCTATGTCTAATAATACAACCACTAAAAGTTCATCACGCCCACGTAAACCTATTCCACGTAAGCCTATTCCACGTAAACAACAACGTGAACAAGCTCAACAGTTTATTGATACCTTGCAAGGTGTCACTTTCCCCAACTCCCAACGTATTTACCTACAAGGCTCACGGCCAGATATTCTGGTACCGATGCGCGAAATCCAGCTCAGTCCGACACTGATTGGCGGTGGCAAAGACGCACCACGCTATGAAGATAACGAAGCCATCCCGGTGTATGACACTTCCGGCCCATATGGTGACTCAAATGCCAAACTGGATGTTCACAGCGGGCTACCCAAATTACGCGATAGCTGGATAGCTGAACGCCAGGATAGCGCCGCACTGACCTCTGTCAGCTCTGGTTTCACCCAACAACGTTTAGCCGACGAAGGCTTGGATCATTTGCGTTTTGAGCATCTGCCACACCCGAAGAAAGCCATCACAGGCAAATGCGTCACCCAACTGCATTACGCCCGTCAGGGTATCATCACGCCAGAGATGGAGTTTATCGCGCTGCGAGAAAATATGGGCCGTGAACGTATTCGCGGTGAAGTACTACGCCAGCAGCATCCAGGACAGGCTTTTGGCGCTAACCTGCCAGAAAATATCACTGCCGAATTTGTACGTCAGGAAGTGGCGGTGGGCCGAGCTATCATTCCCGCCAATATTAACCACCCAGAATCTGAGCCGATGATTATTGGTCGTAACTTTTTAGTGAAAGTGAATGCCAATATCGGTAACTCTGCGGTGACCTCCTCCATCGAAGAGGAAGTAGAAAAACTGGTGTGGTCAACCCGCTGGGGTGCAGATACCGTGATGGATTTGTCCACGGGACGCTATATCCATGAAACCCGCGAATGGATCCTGCGCAATAGCCCGGTCCCTATTGGTACCGTTCCTATCTATCAGGCATTAGAAAAAGTAAATGGTGTGGCTGAGAACCTAACCTGGGAAATGTTCCGTGACACGCTGTTGGAGCAGGCCGAGCAAGGGGTGGATTACTTTACTATCCATGCCGGTGTGTTGCTGCGTTATGTGCCGATGACCGCCAAACGCTTGACCGGTATCGTCTCCCGTGGCGGTTCAATTATGGCGAAGTGGTGCCTTTCCCATCATCAGGAAAACTTCCTGTATCAGCATTTTCGCGAAATCTGCCAGATCTGTGCGGCCTATGATGTCTCACTGTCACTGGGTGATGGTCTGCGCCCTGGTTCCATCCAGGATGCCAATGATGAAGCCCAGTTCGCTGAACTGCATACCTTGGGTGAATTGACCAAAATCGCCTGGGAATATGATGTGCAGGTGATGATTGAAGGCCCCGGTCATGTGCCGATGCAGATGATTCGCCGCAATATGACCGAAGAGTTGGAACACTGCCATGAAGCACCATTCTATACCTTAGGCCCGCTAACCACGGATATTGCGCCAGGTTATGACCATTTCACGTCAGGTATTGGGGCGGCCATGATTGGCTGGTTCGGTTGCGCCATGCTGTGTTACGTCACACCGAAAGAACATCTTGGCCTGCCTAATAAAGAGGATGTGAAACAAGGACTTATTACTTATAAAATCGCCGCCCATGCCGCAGATTTGGCCAAAGGCCACCCCGGTGCGCAGATCCGCGATAATGCCATGTCGAAAGCGCGCTTTGAATTCCGCTGGGAAGATCAGTTCAATCTGGCGCTTGATCCAGAAACCGCACGAGCCTATCACGACGAAACCCTGCCGCAGGAGTCCGGCAAAGTGGCCCACTTCTGCTCAATGTGCGGGCCGAAATTCTGCTCGATGAAAATCTCTCAGGAAGTCCGCGACTATGCCGCTACGCAAGAACAGGCTGCGGCGCAAGAGCTAGCAGCGACACAAGAAACAGCAGCCCAACCGATCGAAATTTTACAATCAGGTATGGAACAGATGTCAGCGGAGTTCCGCTCTCGCGGCAGCGAGCTGTATCACAGCCCCGTTAACCTCAAGAGCGAGGCCAATAATGAACCTGTCTAATCATGCCTCATTTTCTGCAAAGAAAGGTTTCCCTGCGACGGTACAGCGTCTTGGTCTCTATCCCGTTGTCGATAGTCTACTTTGGATAGAGCGCCTGCTTGCCGCAGGTGTAACCACAATACAACTACGTATCAAAGAGTTAGATGATGCGCAGGTAGAACAAGACATTGCCGCTGCCATAGCGTTAGGCAAACGCTATCAGGCACGCTTATTTATCAATGATTATTGGCGGCTGGCGATTAAGCATGGCGCCTATGGTGTTCATCTGGGTCAGGAAGATCTGGCAACAGCCGACTTGGCTGCGATTCAGCAAGCTGGATTACGGCTGGGCGTATCAACCCATGATGAGCAGGAACTGGCGATAGCTAAAGCTGTCCGGCCCTCTTATATCGCCATGGGTCACATCTTCCCCACACAAACCAAGCAAATGCCGTCATCACCACAAGGGTTGACGGTGCTCAAGCAGATGGTCGACAACACGCCAGACTACCCGACCGTTGCCATCGGCGGCATCAGCATTGAGCGCGTACCGGCGGTCCTGGCCACGGGTGTCGGTAGTGTAGCGGTCGTCAGTGCTATTACCCTGAGTGACGATTGGCAGCAGGCAACAGCACAATTACTGCACCTGATCGAGGGCAAGGAGCTGGCTGATGACAAACAAGCATGAGTTGAGTGACAGCGAATTCTTGCGCTACAGCCGCCAGTTATTACTGGAGGATATCGGCCCTGAGGGCCAGTTGAAGCTGAAAAGTGCCTGTGTGCTGATTATCGGCCTTGGCGGTCTTGGTTCGCCTGCTGCGCTCTATTTGGCGGCAGCCGGCGTCGGTAAGCTATTACTGGCTGATGATGACCAACTGGAACTGACCAATTTACAGCGCCAGATCCTGTATCGCACCACAGATATCAGCCAAACATCCTTTGCTAATCAAAGTAAAGCACGGTTAGCCCAGCGTCATTTGCAAAGCCTCAATCCGTTGATTGAGGTTGTCCCATTTGATACGCGGCTGCTAGGTGCGGCATTGGCCGATGCGGTAGCTAACGCTGATTTGGTGCTGGATTGCAGCGACAACATGGAGACGCGCCATCAGGTAAATGCAGCCTGTATCACCGCACAAAAACCATTAATTAGCGGTAGTGCCGTGGGATTCAGCGGGCAATTGCTGGTGATTGAGCCGCCTTATTCTCAAGGCTGCTACGCCTGTCTATATCCCGATAAAGAATTACCACAACGTAACTGCCGTACTGCTGGCGTATTGGGGCCGGTGGTCGGCGTCATTGGCACCTTGCAAGCACTGGAGGCTATCAAGATGTTGGCAGGACTGCCGTCGGCACTGAGCGGGAAATTACGCTTATTCGATGGCAAGCAGCAGAGCTGGAGCACCCTGCAACTGACTCGGGCGAAGCATTGCCCTGCCTGTGGAGGTTCACAGTGAAAACGGGTCACATACAGATTGTGCTCAATGATCAGCCGTTAGTGGTGGTGAGCAATATCACCGCTGAAATGCTGCTCAATCAGCTCAAACGCCACCAGCCGGGTACGGCTCTGGCAATTAATCAGGTCATCGTCCCCCGCACTGACTGGGAAAAATGCCAGTTACACGAGGGTGATAACATTTTGCTATTCCAAGCGATTGCCGGGGGCTGACATGCTGAAGATCGCCGATACCACTTTTACCTCACGTTTATTTACCGGTACGGGAAAATTCTCCACCCCTGAATTGATGCTGGAAGCATTGCGCGCCTCGGGGTCACAACTGATTACTATGGCGATGAAGCGGGTTGATTTACGGGCCGGGAACGATGCAATTCTTGCGCCCTTGCAACAATTAGGTGTGCGTTTGCTGCCTAATACCTCGGGGGCTAAAACTGCGCAAGAGGCTGTATTTGCCGCCCGTCTGGCGCGCGAAGCGCTGGGTACCCATTGGGTAAAATTGGAAATTCATCCCGATGTGAAGTATTTACTGCCTGACCCAATAGAAACCCTGAAAGCCGCCGAAATACTGGTCAAAGAGGGATTTGTTGTTTTGCCTTACTGTGGCGCGGACCCGGTATTGTGCAAGCGGCTGGAAGAAGCAGGCTGCGCTGCCGTCATGCCATTGGGTGCACCGATTGGCTCAAATTTGGGCTTACGTACCCGCGACTTTCTGCAAATCATTATCGAGCAGGCCAAAGTGCCCGTGGTAGTCGATGCTGGAATTGGTGCGCCAAGCCATGCGCTTGAGGCAATGGAATTGGGAGCTGATGCCGTGCTGGTCAATACCGCAATTGCCGTGGCACGCTCACCCGTGCACATGGCGCATGCTTTCCGTTTGGCGGTTGAATCCGGTGAATTGGCGCGTCAGGCTGGGCTTGGCAACCAACAGTTTGGCAAGGCCATTGCCACCAGCCCACTGACTGGCTTTCTCAGCCAGTTAGAGGAGGAGCATCATGTCTGAAGATTTCAGCCAACACTGGCAACAATTAGATTGGGATGATATTTCTCTGCGTATTAACAGTAAAACCGCCACTGATGTTGAACGGGCCATTAATGCCGTCAAACCGAATCGCGACGACTTAATGGCGTTGATTTCGCCCGCAGCACTGGCTTATCTCGAACCAATGGCGCAGAAGGCTCAACAATTAACCCGCCAGCGTTTTGGTAACACGGTGAGTTTTTATGTGCCGCTCTACCTTTCTAATCTGTGTGCTAATGATTGCACTTATTGTGGTTTCTCGATGAGCAATCGCATCAAGCGCAAAACCTTAGATGAAGCAGAAATCATCCGTGAGTGTGATGCTATCAAAGCGCTAGGCTTTGAACATCTGCTACTGGTCACTGGTGAACATCAGGCAAAAGTAGGAATGGATTACTTTCGTCGTCACTTCCCAGTCATCCGTAGTCGATTCAGTTCACTGATGATGGAAGTTCAACCATTGGCGCAAGAAGAGTATGCGGAGCTAAAAACGTTGGGATTAGACGGTGTGATGGTTTATCAGGAAACCTATCACCCAGCGACTTACCAGCAACATCACTTGCGCGGGCATAAGCAAGATTTTCACTGGCGACTGGCAACCCCAGATCGTCTCGGTCGGGCTGGGATCGACAAGATCGGACTAGGTGCGTTGATCGGGCTGTCTAATAGTTGGCGCACTGACTGTTATATGCTGGCGGAGCATCTGTTTTATCTGCAACAGACCTATTGGCAAAGTCGCTACTCTATTTCGTTCCCACGACTACGACCTTGTGCGGGCGGTATCGAGCCAGCATCTCTGATGAGTGAGCCGCAACTGCTGCAATTGATCTGTGCTTTTAGATTGTTTGCCCCGGATGTGGAACTGTCGCTATCTACCCGTGAATCACCTTTCTTCCGCGACAATGTCATTCCGGTCGCGATTAATAATGTCAGTGCGGGTTCCAAAACTCAGCCTGGTGGGTATGCAGATAATCATCCAGAACTTGAGCAATTCGCTCCGCATGATAATCGCACACCAGAGCAGGTAGCACAGGCATTGACACGGGCGGGGTTACAGCCGGTGTGGAAGGATTGGGATCGCCATTTAGGGCGTTCTCTGCAATAAACCGATCGTTTAAATCCTAAAAAAAGCAAAAAAAAACCGCCCCATAAGGAGCGGTTTTTACGTTGGTGAGCAACAAAGAGATTAGTCTTTGCTGTTACCAAAACCGGCGTTAAGCAATTCAGCCAGGTTAGCCGTTGCTTCATCCGCGCTAACTTGCGGTACAACAGGAACTTCACCCAGAGCTTTACGGCGTGCACGATCCTGATGATAAGCGTAACCGGTACCGGCTGGGATCAGACGGCCCACGATTACGTTTTCTTTCAGGCCACGCAGTTCATCACGTTTACCGGCAACTGCCGCTTCAGTAAGAACGCGCGTGGTTTCCTGGAACGAAGCCGCAGAGATGAAGGACTCGGTCGCCAAGGATGCCTTGGTGATACCCAGCAGGTCACGCGTGAACGTAGCCTCGATTTTGCCTTCGGCTGCCAGCTTACGGTTAGCGATTTTAACGCGAGACATTTCTGCCTGCTCGCCTTCCAGGAAGTCAGTGCTACCTGAGTCAACGATGGTGCCTTTACGCAACATCTGACGAACGATAACTTCGATGTGTTTATCGTTAATCTTAACGCCTTGCAGACGGTAAACTTCCTGCACTTCGTTGGTGATGTAACGGGTAACCGCGTGAACGCCACGCAGACGCAGAATGTCATGTGGAGATTCTGGGCCGTCGGATACCACGTCACCGCGTTCTACAATTTCACCTTCGAACACGTTGAGCTGACGCCATTTCGGAATCATCTCTTCGTATGCATCGCTACCATCCAACGGTGAGATAACCAGACGACGTTTGCCTTTGGTCTCTTTACCGAACGAGATGATCCCGCTGATTTCAGCCAGGATTGCAGGCTCTTTCGGACGACGTGCTTCGAACAAGTCAGCAACACGTGGCAGACCACCGGTAATATCCTTGGTACCGCTTGATTCCTGAGGAATACGCGCCAGGGTATCACCTGCACCGATCTGAATGCCGTCTTCCAGCTGTACAATCGTTTTACCTGGCAGGAAGTATTGAGCAGGCATATCAGTACCTGGGATCAATACATCGTCGCCTTTGGCGTCAACGATTTTCAGTGCCGGACGCAGGTCTTTACCGCTACCGGTACGCTCTGCACTATCCAGTACTACCAGAGAAGACAAACCAGTCAGTTCGTCGGTCTGGCGGGTAATGGTCTGGCCGTCAACCATGTCCGCGAAGCGAATGAAACCGCTCACTTCGGTCACAACTGGCATGATGTGCGGATCCCAGTTAGCAACGGTTTCGCCGCCCTGGACTTCTGCGCCATCGCCTTTAGCCATTACAGCACCGTAAGGCACTTTGTAGCTTTCTTTAGTACGACCGAATTCGTCGATCAGCTTCAGCTCGGTATTACGAGAAGTAATAACCAGCTTGCCCGCTGCATTGGTAACGAACTTGACGTTGCTCAGTTTCAAGCTGCCTTTGTTCTTAACCTGAATGCTAGACTCTGCTGCCGCACGAGATGCCGCACCACCGATGTGGAACGTACGCATCGTAAGCTGGGTACCCGGCTCACCGATTGACTGTGCTGCAATAACACCAACTGCTTCACCTTTGTTGATGATGTGACCACGTGCCAGGTCGCGACCATAGCAGTTTGCACACACACCAAAGTCAGTTTCACAGCTTACTACTGAACGAACTTTAACGCTGTCGACGGAGTTTTCTTCTAACAGATCACACCATTTTTCGTCCAACAGGGTGTTACGCGGAACCAGAATATCAGCCGTACCCGGCTTGATAACTTCTTCTGCGGTCACACGACCCAGAACGCGATCGCGCAGTGGCTCTTTAACATCACCACCTTCGATAACCGGGGTCATCACGATACCGTTATGGGTACCACAATCGTCTTCGGTTACCACCAGATCCTGTGCCACGTCAACCAAACGACGGGTCAGGTAACCGGAGTTCGCAGTTTTCAATGCGGTATCCGCCAAACCTTTACGCGCACCGTGGGTTGAGATGAAGTACTGAAGTACGTTCAAACCTTCACGGAAGTTCGCAGTGATTGGCGTTTCAATGATCGAACCATCTGGCTTGGCCATCAGACCACGCATCCCTGCCAGCTGACGAATCTGTGCAGCAGAACCACGCGCACCGGAGTCGGCCATCATAAAGATGCTGTTGAATGACACTTGCTGTTCGACAACGCCGTCACGGTTGACAACATCTTCTACAGACAAGTTATCCATCATCGCCTTGGCAACACGTTCGTTAGCCGCGGCCCAGATATCGATCACTTTGTTATAACGTTCGCCTGCGGTTACCAGACCAGATTGGAACTGCTCCTGGATCTCGGCAACTTCAGTTTCAGCTTCTTCGATGATCCCTGCTTTCGCTTCTGGGATAACCATGTCATCGATACCTACAGAGGCGCCTGAGCGTGCTGCGTAAGCAAAACCGGTGTACATGATCTGGTCAGCAAAGATAACCGTTGGCTTCAAGCCCAGGATGCGGTAACAGGTGTTCAGCATCTTGGAGATAGCTTTCTTGCCCAGCGGCTGGTTCACGATAGAGTAAGGCAGGCCTTTCGGGACGATCATCCACAAAATAGCACGGCCAACTGTCGTATCGATGATGCTGGTGCGCGTAATGCTTTCGCCTTCGACATTACGAATTTCTTCAGTAATACGTACTTTTACGCGAGCATGTAGCGATGCCAGGCCACCACGATAAATACGTTCAGCTTCTTTCGGGCCAGTCAGAACCATGCCTTCGCCTTTGGCGTTAACACAGTCGCGGGTCATGTAATACAGACCCAATACAACGTCCTGAGAAGGAACGATGATTGGCTCGCCGTTCGCTGGTGACAGGATGTTGTTGGTAGACATCATCAACGCACGCGCTTCTAACTGAGCTTCCAGTGTCAGCGGTACGTGAACAGCCATTTGGTCACCATCGAAGTCGGCGTTATATGCCGCACAAACCAATGGGTGCAACTGGATTGCCTTACCTTCGATCAGAACCGGTTCAAACGCCTGGATACCCAAACGGTGAAGGGTTGGTGCACGGTTCAGCAGCACTGGGTGTTCGCGGATAACTTCATCCAGGATATCCCAAACCACAGCTTCTTCACGCTCAACCATCTTCTTGGCGGCTTTAATGGTGGTAGCAAGACCACGCAATTCCAGCTTGCCGTAGATGAACGGTTTGAACAGCTCAAGAGCCATTTTCTTAGGCAGACCGCACTGATGCAGACGCAGGTATGGACCAACGGTGATAACCGAACGACCTGAGTAGTCAACACGTTTACCCAGCAAGTTCTGACGGAAACGACCTTGCTTACCTTTGATCATGTCAGCCAGTGACTTCAACGGACGCTTGTTAGAGCCGGTAATCGCACGACCGCGACGGCCGTTATCCAGCAATGCATCTACTGCTTCTTGCAGCATACGCTTTTCGTTACGTACGATGATGTCAGGAGCCGCCAAGTCCAGCAGGCGCTTCAAACGGTTGTTACGGTTGATCACGCGACGATACAAATCGTTCAGATCAGAAGTCGCAAAACGACCACCATCCAACGGAACCAATGGACGCAAGTCTGGCGGCAACACAGGCAGCACGGTCAGGATCATCCACTCTGGCTTATTGCCAGACTGTACGAACGCTTCCAGCAGCTTGATACGCTTAGTCAGCTTCTTACGCTTGGTTTCAGAATTTGTTTCGTTCAATTCTTCACGCAGGATCTCGCACTCAGCTTCCAGATCCATGTTTTTCAACAGGGCCTGAATCGCCTCGGCGCCCATTTTCGCGTCGAACTCATCACCAAACTCTTCCAACGCGTCCAGATACTGCTCTTCAGTCAGGATCTGACGACGTTCCAGGTTGGTCATACCGCCTTCAACAACCACATAGGATTCGAAGTACAGTACACGTTCGATGTCACGTAATGGCATATCCAGCAGTAAACCGATGCGGGATGGCAGCGATTTCAGGAACCAGATGTGCGCAGTTGGAGAAGCCAGTTCGATGTGACCCATACGCTCACGGCGCACTTTGGTTTGAGTCACTTCAACGCCGCATTTCTCACAAATAACACCACGGTGTTTCAAACGCTTGTACTTACCGCACAGGCATTCGTAATCTTTTACTGGGCCAAAGATACGGGCACAGAAAAGGCCGTCACGTTCTGGTTTGAACGTACGGTAGTTAATGGTTTCCGGCTTTTTAACTTCACCGAACGACCATGAACGGATCATGTCTGGCGATGCCAGAGCAATTTTGATCGCATCAAACTCTTCGGTCTTAGTTTGCGCTTTCAGAAACTTTAATAAGTCTTTCACGGATTGGCTCCTGTCGGAGTTAGACCTGATAGGCGCTCAAACGAAATTTGAGCGCCCCTGTGACCAGTACGAACCACCAGCAGACTCCCGGCTGTAAGAGTCTGCCGTCTGGCGAAGAGTTACTCTTCTTCCAGCTCGATATTGATGCCCAGCGAGCGGATTTCTTTCAACAATACGTTGAAGGACTCCGGCATGCCTGGTTCCATACGGTGATCGCCATCCACGATGTTTTTGTACATCTTGGTACGGCCGTTTACATCGTCGGACTTGACGGTAAGCATTTCCTGCAATGTGTACGCGGCGCCATAAGCTTCCAACGCCCACACTTCCATCTCACCGAAGCGCTGACCACCGAACTGAGCCTTACCACCCAGCGGCTGCTGAGTAACCAGGCTGTAAGAACCGGTAGAACGCGCATGCATCTTGTCATCAACCAAGTGGTTCAGTTTCAGCATGTACATGTAGCCGACAGTAACCTGACGTTCGAATTGCTCGCCGGTACGGCCGTCAAACAGAGTAATCTGACCAGAAGTTGGCAGACCACCTAGCTGTAACAGTTCCTTGATCTCTTTCTCTGTCGCGCCATCGAAGACTGGTGTTGCAATTGGCATACCTTTTTTCAGGTTCTCAGCCAGACGCAATACTTCGTCATCGGTGAAGGTGCTCAGATCAACTTTCTGACAAACGTTGTCGCCCAGATCGTAGGCTTTCTGGATGAACTCACGCAGTTTGGCAACTTCTTCCTGCTTCTTCAGCATGGCGTTGATTTTCTCGCCAATGCCTTTCGCTGCCATCCCTAAGTGGGTTTCCAAAATCTGACCGATGTTCATACGCGATGGTACGCCCAGCGGGTTCAGAACGATGTCTACCGGCGTACCGTTTTCATCGTAAGGCATATCTTCGATCGGGTTAATCTTGGAGATAACACCTTTGTTACCGTGACGACCGGCCATCTTGTCACCCGGTTGAATCTGACGTTTAACCGCCAAATACACCTTGACGATCTTCAGCACGCCTGGTGCCAAATCATCACCTTGGGTGATCTTACGACGCTTGGCATCCATCTTCTTCTCGAATTCGGATTTCATTTCGTCGTACTGCTCTGCCAACTGTTCCAGTTGGTTTTGCTTGTCTTCGTCGGTCAGGCCCAGTTCGAGCCAACGATCACGTGGTAACTTGCTCAGCTTGTCAGCTTCGATGCCACCAGAAACCAGTACTGCATGGATACGTGCAAACAGGCCCGCTTCCAGGATCTGCAACTCTTCAGTCAGGTCTTTCTTAGCCTGCTTCAGTTGCATCTCTTCGATTTCTAACGCACGTTTGTCTTTTTCTACACCGTCGCGAGTAAAGACTTGTACGTCAATAACCGTACCGGAAACACCGTTTGGTACACGCAGAGAAGAGTCTTTAACATCAGACGCTTTCTCACCGAAGATCGCACGTAACAGCTTCTCTTCTGGCGTCAGTTGGGTTTCACCTTTAGGTGTTACCTTACCAACCAGAATGTCGCCGCCAGTCACTTCAGCACCGATATACACGATACCGGACTCATCCAGTTTGGACAGTGCAGCTTCACCCACGTTCGGGATATCAGCCGTTATCTCTTCTGGCCCCAGCTTGGTGTCACGGGACACACAGGCCAGTTCTTGAATGTGGATGGTGGTGAAGCGATCTTCTTGTACCACGCGCTCGGAGACCAAGATGGAGTCTTCGAAGTTGTAACCGTTCCAAGGCATGAACGCTACGCGCATGTTCTGACCCAATGCCAGTTCGCCCAGGTCTGTTGATGGGCCATCTGCCAGCACGTCGCCGCGCTCGATTGGCTCACCCAGATTCACACACGGCATCTGGTTGATACAGGTGTTCTGGTTAGAACGGGTGTATTTAGTCAGGTTATAAATATCAATGCCTGCTTCGCCCGGATACATTTCGTCTTCGTTAACTTTAATAACGATACGGGATGCATCTACGTATTGAACCGTACCGCCACGTTTGGCTACAGAGGTTACCCCTGAGTCAACCGCTACTGCACGTTCCATACCAGTACCCACCAGCGGCTTATCAGCACGCAGAGTAGGAACCGCCTGACGTTGCATGTTCGCACCCATCAATGCACGGTTGGCGTCATCGTGTTCCAGGAATGGAATCAGAGAAGCACCAACAGACACCACCTGTTGAGTGGAAACGTCCATATAGTCAACTTGGTCGCGGCTAAACAGGCTTGATTCGCCTTTGCTACGACAAGTGACCAAGTCTTCAATGAAGCGGCCGTCTTCGTCCAGGTTGGAGTTCGCCTGAGCGATAACGAAATTGCCTTCTTCAATAGCAGACAGGTAGTTAATTTCATCGGTCACCACACCATCGCGCACGCGACGATAAGGTGTTTCCAGGAAACCATACTCGTTGGTCTGTGCGTAGACAGACAAGGAGTTGATCAGACCGATGTTTGGACCTTCTGGCGTTTCGATTGGACATACGCGACCGTAGTGAGTCGGGTGTACGTCTCGAACTTCAAAGCCAGCACGTTCACGGGTCAAACCGCCCGGGCCCAATGCAGAGATACGGCGTTTATGCGTAATCTCAGACAACGGGTTGTTCTGGTCCATAAATTGTGACAACTGGCTGGAACCGAAGAACTCTTTCACCGCCGCCGAAATCGGCTTAGCGTTGATCATGTCCTGAGGCATCAGAGTGTCGAGGTCGCCCAGAGACAAACGCTCTTTAACTGCACGCTCAACACGAACCAGACCTACACGGAACTGGTTTTCAGCCATTTCACCAACGGAACGAATACGACGGTTGCCCAAGTGGTCGATATCATCCACTTCGCCGCGACCATTACGGATATCGATGAGCTTTTTCATCACTTCGGTGATGTCTTCTTTGCTCAGGATACCGGAACCTTCGATTTCGTCACGCAGCAGAGAACGGTTGAACTTCATCCGGCCAACCGCTGACAAATCATAGCGGTCTTCAGAGAAGAACAGGTTCTCAAACAGATTTTCAGCAGCTTCGCGTGTTGGTGGCTCACCAGGACGCATCATGCGATAGATCTCAACCAAGGCGCTCAGACGATCGCTGGTTGGGTCAACACGCAGGGTCTCGGAGATATAAGCACCGTGATCCAGATCGTTGGTGAACAATGTTTCGATGTGCTTGTGGCCAGACTGGCTCAGTTTAGCCAGCAAATCCAGTGACAGCTCCATGTTGGCTGCACAGATAAGCTCACCGGTGTTCGTATCGATATAGTCTTTTGCAACTACTTTACCGGCAATGTATTCAACCGGAACTTCGATGCGATCAATGCCGTCTTTTTCAAGCTGGCGAATATGACGTGCAGTAATACGGCGCGCTTTCTCGACGTAAACCTTGCCATTCGCTTCAATATCAAAGGATGCCGTTTCACCGCGCAGGCGCTCTGGAACTAATTCCATCTGCAGCTTGTTGTCACGAATCTCAAAGACCACTTTCTCGAAGAACAGATCCAAGATCTGTGCAGTGGTGAAACTCAATGCGCGCAGAATGATGGTTGCAGGCAATTTACGACGACGGTCGATACGGACAAACAGGTTGTCTTTCGGGTCAAACTCGAAATCTAACCATGAACCGCGGTAAGGGATGATACGTGCGTTGTACAGCACTTTACCCGATGAATGGGTTTTACCCTTATCACTGTCAAAGAATACGCCAGGGCTACGGTGTAGCTGAGATACGATAACCCTCTCAGTACCGTTAATGACAAAGGTACCGTTTTCGGTCATGAGTGGAATTTCACCCATGTAGACTTCTTGTTCTTTGATGTCTTTGACCGTACCTTCAGGAGCTTCGCGCTCATAGATTACCAGACGCAGCTTAACGCGTAGCGGTGCGGAATAGGTCACACCACGGATCTGGCACTCTTTAACATCAAATACAGGTTCACCAAGACGGTAGCTAACGTATTGCAGCTCCGAATTGCCACTGTAGCTCTGAATTGGAAAAACAGAACGGAATGCTGCTTCCAGACCGTGCTGCCCTTCGGGATCTTGCTCGATGAATTTCTGGAACGAGTCAAGTTGGATAGAAAGGAGATAAGGTATGTCCAGAACTTGTGGACGTTTACCAAAATCCTTACGAATACGTTTTTTCTCGGTATAGGAGTAAACCATAGGGTTCCTCAGCTCGCTGAAAAGTCGACCCACTCTGTCTGCCCTGAACATAGGACAGTTCATGCAACACTATTATTTAGAGAGAAGTTGAAACACTTCTCGAAATACTCTTTTCTATCACTCTTAAACCATTTCATCGCGTTACTTTGACTACCGAGCTACCCGAGTGGGTCGTAGCTGAGAACGCAGTATATTAAGTCGTAAATAGAAAGGAATATTGGGGGTTAGTCAGCCGCTAAACAGTGTGAAATGCGACTAACGCCCTACAGCGCAAAAAGGCTGATGACTAAAAAGTCACCAGCCATCAGCCTATAAGTTAGGCTGCGAACTCAAAGCTAAACTTACTTGATCTCAACAGAAGCACCAGCTTCTTCCAGAGATTTTTTCAGAGACTCAGCTTCGTCTTTGTTCACGCCTTCTTTCAGAACTGCAGGTGCAGACTCAACCAGGTCTTTAGCTTCTTTCAAGCCCAGACCAGTTGCGCCGCGAACAGCTTTGATTACTGCAACTTTGTTGTCGCCGAATGAAGCCAGAACAACGTTGAATTCAGTTTGTTCTTCTACAGCTTCAGCAGCAGCAGCAGGACCTGCAGCAACAGCAGCAGCTGAAACGCCGAATTTCTCTTCCATAGCAGAGATCAGTTCAACGATTTCCATTACAGACAGAGCTGCAA
The DNA here is from genome assembly GCF_048593855.1 of Yersinia sp. 2542 StPb PI. Lineage (NCBI taxonomy): Bacteria > Pseudomonadati > Pseudomonadota > Gammaproteobacteria > Enterobacterales > Yersiniaceae > Yersinia > Yersinia sp. 2542 StPb PI. The sequence goes on along the minus strand of NZ_JAZGQA010000025.1, from coordinate 10,014 downwards.
CGCCTTCCAGAATTTGGTCTTTAGTGATAGTTGACATAACAAGTGTTCCTAAAATACAGAAATAGTTTATACGTTAAAAAGCAGTGACTGACAAAAGTGAGGGCGATTAAGCCGCTTCAGCTTCTTTCTGATCACGCAGCGCAGCCAGAGTACGAACCAATTTGCCAGCAGCGGCTTCTTTCATGGTTCCCATCAGACGTGCGATTGCTTCTTCGTAGGTTGGCAGAGTTGCCAGGCGGTCGATCTGAGCCGCAGGGATTAACTCGCCTTCAAAGGCTGCTGCTTTAACCTCAAATTTTGCATTATCTTTAGCAAATGCTTTGAACAGACGAGCAGCTGCGCCCGGGTGTTCAGAAGAGAATGCGATCAAGGTTGGACCAACAAACGTGTCTTTCAGGCATTCGAATTGAGTGCCTTCAACAATGCGGCACAGCAAGGTGTTACGAACAACTTGCATGTGAACGCCAGCTTCACGACCTGCTTTACGCAGTTCAGTCATTTTGTCAACGGTAACGCCACGAGAATCCGCAACAACCGCAGACAGCGCACCTTTGGCTACTTCTTTAACTTCAGCAACAATCGCTTGTTTGCCTTGAAGATTTAGTGCCATTAGTTCTTGCTCCTGGATTAACCGGAGAGTAATTCCCCGGAACTCACGTCACCCAATCCACTACAAAATGCAATGAACGGGCGTTGAAACACGGTGAGCAGAATTCAGCAAGGACAATTCTTTATAGGAAAGAAAAAAATGCTTTAGGTTCTGTCACCGTCTACGCAGGAAATTAAGTGTCTTACGACACACCTGCGGTCTTGGACGGAGGCTTGGATAAGGCCAAGCTCCAACCGAAAATTCTGGTGTTCTGCTGATAAGTAACCCCATCAACAGAAGCATGGGCGTAAGATTCTAGACAAACCTTACACCCACGTAAAGCGATAAAATCAATTCGTGATTAGATCACTACTGCTGACAGACCGCTTTGATCGATTGCAACGCCAGCACCCATGGTGGTGGAGAGGCTGATTTTCTTGATATAAACGCCTTTCGCTGTAGCAGGTTTAGCACGCTTCAGCGCAACAACCAGAGATTCTAAGTTTTCTCTCAACTTATCTGAGTCGAAATCAACTTTACCAATGGTAGTGTGGATAATACCGTTTTTGTCGTTGCGATAACGAACCTGACCTGCTTTAGCATTCTTAACTGCTTCAGCAACGTTAGGAGTAACAGTACCCACTTTAGGGTTAGGCATCAGGCCACGTGGGCCCAAGATTTGGCCCAATTGACCTACAACGCGCATTGCATCTGGGGAAGCAATAACAACGTCGAAGTTCATTTCGCCTTTCTTGATCATATCAGCCAGATCTTCCATACCTACCAATTCAGCGCCTGCTTCTTTCGCAGCTTCAGCGTTTGCACCCTGAGCGAAAACAGCAACGCGTACTGAACGGCCAGTACCATGTGGCAACACAGTTGCACCACGAACGTTCTGGTCAGATTTACGTGCGTCGATACCGAGATTAACGGCAACGTCTACACTTTCTACGAATTTAGCAGTAGCCAGCTCTTTCAGCAGGGCAACAGCTTCGTTGATATCGTATTGCTTAGTCACATCAACTTTGTCACGGATCACGCGCATGCGCTTGGTCAGCTTAGCCATTTATTAACCCTCCACTACCAGGCCCATGGAACGAGCAGTACCTTCGATTGAACGCATCATGTCGTCAATTGAAGCACCAGTCATATCCGCAGCTTTGGTTTCTGCGATTTCACGGACCTGAGCACCGGTCACAGTCCCTACTTTGTCTTTGTTCGGCTTGCCAGAACCAGACTTAATACCTGCCGCTTTTTTCAGCAGAACTGCTGCTGGCGGGGTTTTAGTAACGAAAGTGAAAGAGCGATCAGAATAAACAGTAATAACAACAGGGATCGGCAGGCCTTTTTCAATGCTTTCAGTCTTAGCATTGAACGCTTTACAGAATTCCATGATGTTAACACCCTGCTGACCCAAAGCTGGACCAACTGGTGGACTTGGGTTCGCCATACCAGCTGCTACTTGCAGCTTGACATAGGCTTGTACTTTCTTAGCCATTTACGATTTCCTCGATTTGGGTAGTATCGCCTCGCGTTCGAGGCTCCCCGTGTTTTGTCTCGCTATTATTTACGATGAAATAAGTTGCCACGGATGACAAAAGCAAGACATCTAAAAACAAAAGGCACGAAATTATATTTTAATTTCGCGCCTAAGACAAGACTCAAATTTCAATCACTGCTGAAAAATGAATCAGCCTTTTTCTACCTGACTGAAATCCAGCTCGACCGGTGTTGCACGGCCAAAGATAGAAACAGATACTTTCAGGCGGCTCTTCTCGTAGTCCACTTCTTCAACAACACCGTTAAAGTCGGCAAATGGACCATCGCTGACACGCACCAGTTCACCTGGTTCAAACAGTGTTTTAGGACGTGGTTTATCACCCACTTGTTGAAGACGATTCATAATCGCATCAACTTCTTTATCACTGATTGGTGCAGGGCGATCGGATGTACCACCGATAAAGCCCATAACACGTGGCACGCTACGCACTAAGTGCCAGCTGGCATCGTTCATCACCATCTGGACCAGTACATAGCCTGGGAAGAATTTGCGTTCACTTTTACGACGTTGACCACCACGAATTTCGACGACTTCTTCCGTTGGAACCATGACTTCGCCAAACAGCTCTTCCATGTCATGTAACTTGATATGCTCACGCAGCGATTGAGCTACGCGGCCTTCAAAACCGGAAAACGCCTGAACGACGTACCAACGCTTTTTTGGTGCTTCAGACATCTTAGAACCTCAGGCCAGTAATAAATGATACCAGGCGGACTAGGATACCATCTAGCCCCCATAGAATCAGTGACATTACAGCAGTTACCGCAGCAACGATTAACGTTGTATGCAGAGTTTCCTGACGGGTAGGCCAAATCACTTTACGCACTTCCGTGCGTGCTTCACGAGCAAACGCTACAGTGGCTTTACCTTTTGCCGTCATCAATGCAACAGCACCGGCAACAGCGATAATTACTACAACTGCCAACGCACGCAACGGCAGGCTGTAATCACGGAAATAATAGTTACCAACAATAGCTGTAACTAATAATACAGCAACGATTAGCCATTTAGCCGTTTCCAGGCCGCGTCCGCTCCCTGGAGCCTCGGTATTCGCACTCATAAACCAACCTGTCACTATGATTCAGAACAACAACTTTGCTTCGCATCGCAAAGCAAACCAAGCCGAAGGATGCTCTAGAGACTCTCTAATCGGCACCACTCGGCACTATTCGCCGTATTTCCAGAGCCCATCTCACCAGTAATTATGATGAAAAAACCACTGATGAGATAGGTTCTAGCATGACAACGTAGAAAAAGGGCATCAAATGATGCCCTTTTATCGCATGTCGCGTCAAATCTTATTCAATGACTTTAGCAACAACGCCAGCACCTACCGTACGGCCGCCTTCACGAATTGCGAAACGCAGACCGTCATCCATTGCGATAGGCGCAATCAGGTTAACAATCATTTGAATGTTATCACCTGGCATCACCATCTCAACGCCGTCTGGCAATTCAATAGTACCGGTTACATCCGTTGTACGGAAGTAGAACTGAGGACGGTAACCTTTGAAGAACGGAGTATGACGGCCGCCTTCGTCTTTGCTCAGAATATAAACTTCTGATTCGAATTTAGTATGTGGCTTGATAGAACCTGGCTTAGCTAATACCTGACCACGCTGTACGTCATCACGTTTAGTACCACGCAGCAGAACACCAACGTTCTCACCCGCGCGGCCTTCGTCCAGCAGTTTGCGGAACATTTCAACGCCAGTACATGTTGTTCTAATGGTATCGATAATACCAACGATTTCAACTTCTTCACCAACTTTAACAATGCCACGCTCTACACGGCCAGTGACGACTGTACCACGGCCTGAGATAGAGAATACGTCTTCGATTGGCAGCAGGAATGGTCTATCGATTGCACGCTCAGGCTGTGGGATGTAGCTATCCAGTGCCTCAGCTAATTCAATAATTTTTGCTTCCCACTCTGGCTCGCCTTCTAACGCTTTCAGCGCTGAACCACGGATAACGGGAGTATCGTCGCCAGGGAAATCATATTGAGACAGAAGTTCGCGGACTTCCATTTCTACCAATTCCAGCAATTCTTCATCGTCAACCATGTCACACTTGTTCAGGAAGACCAGGATGTAAGGAACACCAACCTGACGACCTAACAAGATGTGCTCGCGAGTCTGTGGCATCGGGCCATCAGTTGCAGCAACAACCAAAATCGCGCCGTCCATCTGAGCAGCACCGGTTATCATGTTTTTAACGTAGTCGGCATGCCCTGGGCAGTCAACGTGCGCATAGTGGCGCGACGGGGTGTCATATTCAACATGTGATGTGTTGATGGTGATACCACGCGCTTTCTCTTCCGGAGCGTTGTCGATCTGGTCGAATGCACGAGCACTACCGCCGTAGGTTTTAGCCAGTACGGTGGTGATTGCAGCAGTTAGGGTAGTTTTACCATGGTCAACGTGGCCAATAGTACCCACATTAACGTGCGGTTTTGTACGTTCAAACTTTTCTTTAGACATCGATTGTCCCTCTAAGACACGGAATCGGTGGTTTCACCACATCACCAAGCGCATGCTTGCTGAATCCATAACACAGAAAGAAAATCAGGGGACGAGAGAATGAGAAATGGTGCTGATAGGCAGATTCGAACTGCCGACCTCACCCTTACCAAGGGTGCGCTCTACCAACTGAGCTATATCAGCACATCTTGGAGCGGGCAGTGGGAATCGAACCCACATCATCAGCTTGGAAGGCTGAGGTAATAGCCATTATACGATGCCCGCATCTTAGAACTCGGCTACCTGACTTAATCTGCAGAAATTTGAAAGGAAGGGCTTGGCCACTTCACTCTTCATCGAGAGCGGTGCTCTCGCCTTGAGTGTGTATTAGGAGTTCGATCTTCTGAATCACCCTGAGACTCAAGGTTAAATATGGTGGTGGGGGAAGGATTATTCGTCACTTCGCTCCTCACCCTTCGTGCCGCCGCTGCGCGTCGTTGACTCGCTACGCTCGGCTCGAACCTTCGTCGAAGGTTTTCACCTTCCCCTTAAGTGACTCATTTAGATTCATGACACTGAATCGGCTTGAGACTCAAGAGTAAATATGGTGGTGGGGGAAGGATTCGAACCTTCGAAGTCGATGACGGCAGATTTACAGTCTGCTCCCTTTGGCCGCTCGGGAACCCCACCTAAATTTTAGTACTTGAATGGTGCCGGCACCAAGAGTCGAACTCGGGACCTACTGATTACAAGTCAGTTGCTCTACCAACTGAGCTATGCCGGCATCAAGTGCAGCGCATTCTAGGTAGAGCGAGCTTATGATGCAACAAAAAAATTGCATAAGTCGACCTTTCGCTCACAAAACAGCCACTTTTTAAAAGCCAGATGTATTATTAACCATAGTTAGCTCATTTCACATCCAGCACGCCCACTTTTGTAATCAACGCCATGAATGAAAAATCCCCCCTTAAATGAGTTCACCTCTCATTGTGCCATTAATTTTAGTACCACTGACTGAGTATAAATTTAGTTTTACGCCTCAAAAAAGGGAGAGTGCCCCAATTGAGTGCATCTCGTCTAAAGAAATATTGCTCCAATGAGGGTAATCACACTACTCATATTTGGCTTGTTTATTGCTTAAACATAGACATAAGCATAGACCAGCAGCGGTTGAGGAGTTTGATCATGAAGATAGTTTTACTTAATGCGGCAACATTGCCTATATATCGCAGTGAGCTGGCAAGTTTACTGATTGATGCCGTAGCTCATGGGGCATCTGTAGGCTATGACTCCCGCTCTCTGTCGCAGAAAGAAGCTGAGAGCTATTACGATGGTCTGCGCCCGGCCATCGCCAAAGGAGCGTTACTATTATGGATAGCACGCGATGAGATGGGGATTACTGGAACTATCCAATTAGACCTTTGCCAAAAGCCAAATGGTTTAAATCGAGCCGAAGTGCAGAAATTATTGGTGCATAGTCGTAGCCGTCGTACTGGTATTGGGCACAAATTGATTCTCGCGATGGAGAGTACCGCGGTTCAACTACGCCGTGGATTGCTATATCTCGATACTCAAGCAGGTTCTCCTGCTGAATCTTTTTACCGTGCACAAGGTTATCGTTGCATGGGAGAAATTCCGGATTATGCCTGCACACCCGATGGCAGCTATCATCCGACCGCAATCTATTTCAAACGTTTATTTTCAGTAAATCAATCACATACTGCCATAGCCAGTTGATGACAGTGATTGTTATCTATAAAAAGGGTAGAACCTGCCATCCGTGTTCTTAATTGATTGGAATAGCAACGTACATCAAATAAATCACTCACTAAGCACAAAAATGTCTACGCCAAAAAGCAAGCTGCCTATAATATGCAGCTTGTTTCTTATCTGGAGTTGGCGTCCAGCGCCTTTCCCAACCTGCGTTAACAGGCAGAATTTGGCTTATGACAAAAAGAGATCAATCTTTAGCGACGCCTTATCTACAGTTCGATCGTACCCAGTGGGCAGCCTTGCGCGACTCAGTACCATTGACACTAACAGAAGAAGAAATCGTTAAACTCAAAGGGATTAACGAAGACCTTTCATTAGATGAAGTGGCACAGATATACCTGCCACTTTCGCGCCTGCTTAACTTTTATATTAGTTCTAATTTGCGGCGACAGGCGGTTCTGGAACAATTCCTTGGAACTGATGGCCAGCGTATTCCCTATGTCATTGGCATTGCAGGCAGTGTTGCTGTCGGTAAAAGCACCACCGCGCGCTTACTGCAAGCGCTACTGAGCCGCTGGCCGGAACATCGCAGTGTAGAACTGATTACAACAGATGGTTTTCTTTATCCCAATAAAGTCCTGAATGAGCGCGGGCTGATGAAGAAAAAAGGATTCCCACAATCCTATGATATGCATAATCTGGTGAAGTTTGTCTCAGAAGTAAAATCAGGGACAGGTTATGTTACGGCTCCGGTTTATTCTCATTTAATATATGATGTTGTCCCTGACGGTAATAAGATCATCAAGCAGCCTGACATTCTCATATTAGAGGGCTTAAATGTTCTACAAAGTGGAATGGATTACCCTCATGATCCGCACCATGTATTTGTCTCTGATTTTGTAGACTTCTCTATATATGTCGATGCCCCTGAAGATTTACTTCAAAGTTGGTATATAAACAGGTTCCTTAAGTTTAGACAGGGTGCATTTTCCAATCCTGATTCTTATTTCCATAACTATGCTAAATTGCCTGAAGCAGAGGCAATCAAGATTGCCACTCAATTATGGAAAGAGATTAACGGGTTGAATTTAAAGCAAAATATACTGCCAACGCGTGAGCGTGCCAGTCTGATAATGACTAAAAGTGCCAACCATGCCGTTGAGAGTGTACGTTTGAGAAAATAGCCAAAGTGGGAGGTTCTAACCTCCCATCTATTATAAAATTAAACGCCACGTAGAGATATTTCACCGCCAATATAAGGTTTTACATTGCCATTTTGCTCCAATAATAATGCACCTTGTTGGTCAATACCTCTAGCAATACCAAATATCTCTTGATTGCCAATAATCAATTTCACAGGGCGATCAAGATAATTGTCCATTTCTCGCCAACGAGAAATAAAAGCAGATAAGCCTTCGTTTTCAAATTTAACGACTGCAAGTCGTAATTCAGATAACAGTTCAGCCGTCAGTTTATTACGATCAATATTAACACCCGCTTCCTGTAAGTTGATCCAATCCTGACTGATGACGTTAGTCGTTGATTCACGCATTGTTAAATTAATGCCCGCACCAATTACCAACTGAGCAGCATCTCCTGTTTTCCCTGTGAGTTCTACCAATATACCTGCCAGTTTTTTATCATTTAAATACAGGTCATTTGGCCATTTTACACGAACCTGCTCAGCACCGAGTTTACGTAGAACCTCAGCCATGACAATCCCAACCACCAGGCTTAATCCCATTGCAGCAGCAGGGCCTTGCTCCAGCCGCCAGAACATAGATAAATAGAGATTCGCACCAAAGGGAGAGATCCACTGACGCCCCCGTCTTCCTCGCCCTGCATGTTGGTATTCAGCCACACAAGCATCGCCAGACTTCAATTCAGTAATGCGGTCTAATAAATATTGATTCGTCGAGTCGACGACAGGCAAGACAGCCACCTGGCCTGCGGGGAGATAATTTAATATTGTTTGTTCATTAAGCAGTTGAATAGGTGCAGGTAAACTATAGCCCTTACCAGGGACAGTAAAGACATCTAGTCCCCACTCTCTGATAGTTTGCATATGCTTGTTAATTGCGGCACGACTCATCCCAAAGGTTTCGCCTAATTGCTCTCCTGAATGGAAAGCACCATCAGCTAATATGCCAATCAACCGTAAAGGGATTTTAATATCTTTCACGACAAACACTCCACAGCATTAACCTCACCATTACTTGCGATAAATCGCACTTCTGGTTCCAACCAGATTGCAAATCTCTTGGCAACTTGCTGACGGATATAACTGGCAAGGCCTATCACATCCTGACCTGTCGCTTCTGCCAGGTTAATCAACACTAACGCCTGCTGCTGATGCACCGCCGCACCGCCAATCTGATATCCCTTAAGCGCACATTGATCGATAAGCCAACCGGCAGCCAGCTTAACAGAACCATCGGGTTGCAGGTAATGGGGCGCATTGGGGTAGCGCTTTACAATCTCTTCAGCTACAGCGGCATCCACAACCGGATTCTTAAAAAAACTGCCTGCATTGCCGGTCACTGCGGGATCGGGTAGCTTACTACGCCGCATGGTACAAACTGAGTTGAATATCTCTTCTGCTGTAACTGTCGATGGATCCATTCGCGTTAAATCACCATAGCCCAATGTTGGGATCCATGATTTTACCAATTTAATGCCTACAGCTACGATGGCAAATCCATGACCATAGTGATGCTTAAAAATGCTGTCGCGATAGCCAAATTGACAATCTTTAGCTGAAAGGCGTATCACTGTGCCCTTATCCATATCAAGCAAATCAACGTATTCGCATACCTTTTGCAGCTCAACACCATAAGCACCAATATTCTGAATGGGTGCAGAACCGACACAACCTGGGATTAACGCCAGATTTTCTAGACCTGGCATGTTATTTAGTAATGAATAACAAACTAATTGATGCCAATTCTCTCCAGCCCCAACATGCAGGTGCCAGGCAATATCATCCTCAGTAGAAGTGATACCCTTAATCCGATTAAGTAATACTGTTCCTGAATAGTTTTCAATAAACAGCACGTTGCTGCCTTCGCCAAGTAAAAGCACTGGCTGATGCTTAGAAACAGACTCATGCCAAGCATTAATCAATTCTTCAGGTGAGTTAACGCTAATTACTTTGCTCGCATAAGCTGCTAATGCAAAAGTATTGAGATGTTTTAGCGGGGAGTGTTGATTCGACATGACATTGGATACTCATTCTAACTAGTTCTGGCGCTAGTCTAACCGATCATAATACTCATATTGTATTTTGTTTTAACTGAAGGTAAAAAAAGCCACCTATCAAGGTAGCCTTCTGTTTTATTCATCGCTGTAACGGCCGGATTTGACTCACCTGCCCCTGCAATATTTGACTCATCTGACTATGAACCCTGCGGCGCAACCACTCTAAGGTCACTATTTATACATATTTCACTATTCTGCCCATAGCAAAAACCCCACGCTTTTGGCATGGGGTCTCGGCTTTATTTGATGCCTGGCAGTGTCCTACTCTCGCATGGGGAGACCCCACACTACCATCGGCGCTACGGCGTTTCACTTCTGAGTTCGGCATGGGATCAGGTGGGACCACCGCGCTAAGGCCGCCAGGCAAATTCTGTCTAAACTAAACCCGCTATATGTTTCCACACAGCCAGCCAGCCCAATCTCGGAACTTC
>NZ_JAZGQA010000259.1:0-4968 GCF_048593855.1 Yersinia sp. 2542 StPb PI | reverse complement strand
GTTAATTTACTATTATGATAAAAGTACCCTCCTATTATACGGGGGGTATTTTTTTATCTCCTCCTTGCCCTGCAATCATAGTTGAAATCCTTATCAATGCGACTGTTGAATTAACATACAATTGCCGAGAAGCACCTAACCTAAACATATCGCATTCGATAAATACCCCTTAGTTATCACTGTGCTTGTAAAGCTATAAGAATGCTCTGCTAATTTATAACAATACAATAATCGATATAACTGACTAAATTTCCCATAATATTGTGATATATGAGAATCTTGGAGTGAGAGAGTTGTGTCACCCCCGCCCTACGGCATGAAGATTGAGCACAAAACAGAAACTAATTAAGTTTTGTACCCAACACATAAAATCATCTTTAGTACTTATTACGCTCGATTAATCGATGTACCCCGACCAATCCCATAATAGGTAAAACCTCGACTATTTAACCGTTCTGGATCGTACAAATTACGCCCATCAAAGATAACCGGCTGTTTTAATCGGAGCTTGATCATATCAAAATCAGGTGCTCTAAAATTCTGCCACTCAGTACAAATAATCAGAGCATCCGCCCCTTGTAGCGCTGATTCTTTTGTCCCCATTAACTTTAGGTCATCCCTTGCACCATAAATGCGCTGAGCTTCATCCATTGCCTCTGGATCATAAGCTTGAATAATAGCGCCAGCACGCCATAAAGCCTCCATCAAAATCCGACTGGGGGCCTCTCGCATATCATCTGTATTGGGTTTGAATGCTAATCCCCAGAGTGCAAATGTTTTCCCTGCAAGCTGCGAATCAAAATGGTATTGAATAAATTCAGTTAACTTACACTTTTGTTCGTTATTGATTCTCTCCACTGCACGCAACAGTTGCGGCTGATAGCCACAATTTTCTGCGGTACGAATTAATGCCTGGATATCTTTTGGAAAACAGGAACCACCATAACCACAACCAGAATAAATAAAATGGTAGCCAATGCGTGAATCTGAGCCAATACCTTGGCGTACTTTTTCGATATCTGCACCGAGCCGCTCTGCAATATTAGCGATCTCATTCATGAAACTGATTTTTGTCGCCAACATACCGTTTGCTGCATATTTGGTCAGTTCTGCACTGCGGACATCCATAATTAACATGCGGTCATGATTTCTGTTGAATGGCTCGTATAGTTCGCTAATTAAATCAATCACACCATTATCATCAGTATCAATTCCGATAACGATACGCTCAGGCCGCTTACAGTCAGCAACAGCAGCGCCTTCTTTTAAGAATTCAGGGTTCGATACCACATTGAAAGCTATATCTTGTCCGCGTTGCTGTAAAATCGCTTTAATCCTTTGCTGCACTTGATCCGCGGTACCCACTGGCACAGTTGATTTATCGATAATAACTTTAGGCGCATCCATATATTTCGCAATAGTGCTGGCAACGTCTAACACATATTTAAGGTCAGCCGCACCATCCTCATCAGGAGGAGTACCAACCGCAATAAACTGAATCGTACTATGAGCAACACCGGCTTCGGCATCTGTTGAAAATCGAAGCCGGCCCTCGTCATAGTTTTCTTTTACCAATGGCGCTAATCCTGGTTCAAAAATAGCGACACGGCCTTTTTGCAGGTCGGAAACTTTGTTTGCATCGATATCTATACACAGGACATCATGACCAACTTCGGCAAGTACTGCTGCCTGAACCAGTCCTACATAACCGATACCAAAAACCGTCACTTTCATTCAATCAATCCTCAAGTTGGAATTCGATAAGAGACACACTGCCGACCATTATCAGGACCTAACCTTAATTTAGCCTGAGGTAGCCAACCTTATTGCCAGCGAATAATAAAAGTTGACTGAAAATTTTCAGCCACAAGTAAGGAGGAAAGTATATCAACCGATATTTCTTACATCTCGGGCATACTCATTGATTGAAACAAATGAGGTTTATTTCGTAGATTCGTTATAGAACCATTGAGACTTGGCGGGCCATAGCAGTGAATAAGTGAGCAAGATACATAAATTACGTGAACTATTTATTGAGTAATACTTTCAAAATATAAACTATTCATCGGCTGAAAGCATCAACCTCAATCGACTCCCTCCTCCCCATACCTGGCATTGCCATGCTTCACAACGCTGACTAATTTGATTTAAATGTGCTGTTTTTAACGTACCTAAAGGCACACCATTACTAAGTTGAATCTGATTTTTACCCGCACTAACATTCGCGTGAAGACCTGCCGAAACCAGAATTAAATTTTTATATTCCACATGATAATAACCAACGAGCAAAGGAAACTGCCCATCCAAATGAGTACGTCTTAGTAGCTGGTTAACTTGTTTAAGTAACGTTGACATCTGCGGCAAACGCTGTTGTTGGTGTGCCAAATGCTCTTGAAGAATCCCGTTAAATAACACGCGTAATAATAGTGCGGCTAAAATTCCGTTATCCCCAGCGCGGGTGACATCCAGACAATAAAATGCCAGGTCCTTATCTGACAATGCAGCGATATCAAGGACTAATCCCGGTTTCTCAACCATCGTTAACTGCCGGTAATTTACCCGACAGTGTGCAATGGTTTGCTGTGCCGGTGGTTGCAATTGCTTAAGTAACTGCGCTGCATCATGAGGATTCTTACGTAATGCATCCCAATCCTGGATAAGTTCTGTCTCTTCAATTGCATGAGAGGTAAACAGTATGGGATAAAGGCATGCCAGCACCGCTTCACGTAGCCGATTTAAATCCACGATCGGTTTCAACAGTACGTCTTTCACGCCCATACGCATGACTTTAGCAATGTCAGCCATCTTATCAGTAGCCGATATAACTAAAATAGGGATCTTTACTCCTTGTATGAGTAAACGCTCAACAAACTCGATCCCTCCCATCTTAGGCATAGCGAGATCGCAGAGTATCAGGTCAGGTGATTGGACCTTAATCTGCTCTAACGCCTCCAGGCCATTTTCTGCCTGCTGGACTGCCGCGCCGAGTGCCCTTAGAAACTCAGTGATTACCGTACGGAAGACCGTTTCGTCCTCGACGACTAAAATATTTTTACCTGCTAATGGTTTTTCCATGCACTGCTTCTCTTGCTAACCTTAAACGTAATAGTGGCCCAAAATGACTGTTTGTGCTTGTCTGAAATTGTTACGTACTACTTTACTCACACACATTTGTTACTCATCAGCCCCTTACCAAAGGACGTAACTGCTCTATATTTTTCTCCACAGCCAATTGTCCAGCGGCAATAGCTTCATCCGCCCGATGGAAATCCAGCATTGATATTTGTGGGCAGTAGGGCTGGATCAACACATCGGGAGGATCTCCTGCCATACGATTACGTTTTAATCTGTTCTCCAATACCTGTATTGAGGTAGACATTATTTCCATGGCGCTGGGAACGGCCATCGTTGGATTACCTGACATATTGGTTATTCGTGCTTTTAAGCGCAGATGCCAACTTGCTGGCATCTGCGGGGGGTTACCTTCAGGAGATGATTGTGAGGAAAACAGATCTTGCCGAATCAGATGTGCATCATGTTGCAAATCAACGGCAATCACGATGTCAGCGCCCATTGCTCTTGCCAAAGAAATAGGAACAGGATTGACTACTGCACCATCAACCAACCAATAGCTACCGAAGCGGACAGGAGAAAGCAATCCAGGCATGCTGCATGAAGCCCTAATTGCCTGTTTAATATCCCCCTCAGTAAGCCATAACTCACGGCCCGTCGTTAAGTTGGTTACAACAGACCCAAAGGGCAATTTACATTCAGCAATGTCCTGCACTTCAATTATTTGGTTTACAGCATTAAAAACCCGCTCACCCCGCAGTAATCCGCCACGACGCCAGGAGAAATCCATCAGTCGAATAACATCCCAATATTTAAACGAGCGAACCCAGCGCTCCATCACATTCATGTGATCACTGGCATACGCTGCACCAACCAAGGCACCAACCGAACAACCGGCAACAATATCAACTTTGACGCCCATTCTCTCTAGCGCATTAATGACCCCGATATGTGCCCATCCCTTCGCGGCACCCGCGCCAAGTGCCAGTCCAATCTTAATTTTTCTCATTTTTATTTCGTCCATTTTCGATCAATTTGGCACTTTACCGCTCAACTAAATAAATCAGACTCTGGTTTTTGTTATCGACACTGCCGCTTGGCTCTTAACGCTAGCAGGCTACAACTTAGCGTTCACTCAGAGGAAAAATCCATATTTACTCGCCAGTGCTATAACCCTACTGATTGAACTATAGTTAACATTTATCCTTCTGGTAAATTGATACAAATAGTTTACATTTCATTACTAAGATATAGGCTATAAGTTGAAGGATATACTGTGAATATTGAAATATGCCAAACCGATCTATTTAATCCAGATCTTATTGCATTAATTGCTCAATTAGATGCGTATCAAGAAGCACTCTATCCGGCTGAAAGCAATCATACAGAGTCGATTGCGAGTATGGCTCAGAAAAAAACATTCGTTTATATTGCAACACGACAAGGTCGCGCTCTGGGATGCGCCATTCTTTTCCAACCTGAAAGTACCTATCCTGAGATTAAGCGCGTTTTTGTCATCCCTGACTGCCGAGGTCATGGCATTGCGTCAATGCTAGTTACAGCACTGCTCGAAAAATCTATCTCTTTGAATTTAAAATATGTTTATTTGGAGACAGGGATTCATCAACCTGAAGCAGTAAAACTGTACCAGCGATTAGGCTTTGAATTTACGTCTGAATTTGGTTGTTATCAATACGACCCACTTAGCTTCTATATGGTAAAAACAGTGGCTAGTTGTCACTCAGTAAAAGATAAAACAGAGAGGTAGCATTCAGTTCATTCAGGAACCGTTGCTATTTTGACTTTATTGCTTTGACACTCGACATAACACAGCAAAATAGCCACTATAGTAGTGGCTATTCAGAGTAAATATTCGGAGTTAAGACAAATTAAAAG
>NZ_JAZGQA010000258.1:0-4985 GCF_048593855.1 Yersinia sp. 2542 StPb PI | reverse complement strand
CGGGCATTACGTGGATAATAATCGGTGTGATAAGTTTACTTTTCTTTTAAATCATGGTTTTAATTTATTTTTAATAAACTTGGCACGCAAGCTGCATTATTACTTACAGTTGCTCATTCAACTTATTATGATAGTCCCGCAGTTAAGCGGAATATGCGCTTCATAAATCATCGAATGATGCCTAAGACTGGTACCTATCGTCCACCAAACCGATATCGTGTGAATTCACTTTATCAAACATCGGACGACACGTTGAGTGAGGTACCGCCTATGTCCTGCTGTGATGAATGGTTCATCAATTTTGGACATGTTTGGATGCTATTCGTCTCATCCTCCCGATGATTGCTTCGGCTTCATCAAACTGGAGACGATGCTTAAGGGCATCCACATATTCTGCGACGGGGCAATTTATTGCCCCGTTGTCACATCTATACCCGCCATACTTCAAGCTGCATGTGCGCTGGCCGCCTCCCGCAACTCGAATTATTTAGGGTATATTATGGTCAAAGATAAGCTACGCTCTCCGTTTTTACTGCAAATAACAATAAAAGCAGGTCTGATGATGATTCTGACGATAATGGATAAGCCACATTAATTAAAAGCACTTAGCTCAAAGCCAGGTGCTTTTTTTTTATCTCAATCAAGAGACGTTGTTCCTGGTACATACCCAATAGATTTCAAGTTGCGGGCAGGCGGAAAACGAGATACAAATCGGTCGGGAACCGATTTGAACAGCATTTATGCTCGCCCGCAGGGTGAGCCTCATTAATCCCGATGAGCTGACATAAGTCAGTGATTCGGGTTATTGAGTGCAGCCAACACACCTGCAACTTAAAAAATGACGGGTAATTGTGCCACAAGCATTGTAATCCTCACGCAGTCAGTTAGCATCACCACAGCATGATAGGTAATGAGATGATTTCGTTGAAAAGATGGCGTTTATTTCCCCGTTCTTTACGTCAATTGGTACTCATGGCATTTCTGTTGGTGCTGCTACCTTTATTGGTGCTGGCATACCAGGCTTATCAAAGCCTTGACCACCTTAGCACGCAGGCGGCTGACATTAATCGTACTACGCTGGCAGATGCGCGGCGCAGTGAGGCGATGACCAGTGTGGCGCTCGAAATGGAGCGTAGTTATCGCCAGTACTGTGTATTAGATGATGCAACACTGGCAAAGTTATATCAGCATCAACGTAAACAGTACGCTCAAATGCTTGATACGCACGCCCCTATCCTGCCAGATGCCCGTTACTATCAGACTCTGAGCAGTTTACTGACACAACTTTCTGATATTAAATGTAAAAATAGTGGCCCGGAACAAAATGCGTCAGCACTATTAGAGCAGTTTTCCCGCTCCAATGCCGAAATGGTACAGGCAACGCGCGATGTGATTTTCTCCCGCGGTCAGCAATTACAAAAAGATATTGCCGAACGTGGGCAATTCTTTGGTTGGCAATCCCTGTTGCTGTTTTTGGTCAGTGTGCTGTTAGTGGTGTTATTTACCCGGATGATAATTGGGCCGGTTAAAGGCATTGAGCGGATGATTAATCGCTTAGGTGAAGGGCGACCATTAGGTAATACGGCGCTATTTAAAGGGCCACGCGAGTTACGCTCACTGGCACAGCGTATTATTTGGCTCAGCGAGCGCTTAGCGTGGTTAGAGTCACAGCGCCACGAGTTTTTGCGCCATATCTCTCATGAATTGAAAACACCACTCGCCAGTATGCGCGAAGGGACCGAATTGTTAGCGGATGAGGTTGCCGGGCCATTGACGCAAGATCAAAAAGAAGTTGTGGCAATCCTTGATAACAGCAGCCGTCATTTGCAATTATTGATTGAGCAATTATTAGACTATAACCGTAAACTGGCAGATGGCCCCGGTGAACATGAGAATGTTGAACTGGCGGAAATGGTTGAGGATGTTATCTCAGCCCATAGTTTACCCGCACGGGCCAAGACTCTACAGACTGAGACTGATCTGCAAGCGGACATTTGTTGGGCAGATCCGACATTATTAATGCGGGTATTGGATAATCTCTACTCCAATGCGGTGCACTATGGCGAGGAATCCGGTACCATTTGGATTCGCAGCCGTCGGGTGGATAACCGCGTACAAATTGATATTGCCAATACCGGGGCGCCGATCCCTATGTCCGAAGAAACCATGATATTTGAGCCTTTTTATCAGGGAAGCCATCAGCGAAAAGGGGCCGTCAAAGGTAGTGGGTTGGGGCTGAGTATTGCTCAGGACTGCATCAGACGTATGCAGGGCGACTTGCAACTGGTGGCTGTTGATTACGCTGCGGTTTGCTTTCGTGTTGAATTGCCATTAACCGCCGAGAATGAATGAATAATGTACAAATGGTCTATGAGCAGCATTATTAAAAAGACCGTCTTTTTATCATGTCCGACATCAACTGCGGCAGCTATGCCCGCGGGCAAATCTGGTACGGGTATTTTTTGGCGAGCATTGTTGCTGGCCCCACTCTTACTTACCGGATGTACTGATAATCCAGCCAGTAGCCGTTTTTCACAAGCAGTGCAGTTGGTCATACCGGAAACGAAAATCGTTGATTATCGGACCTTATCCTGCGATGTGCTGTGGGATCTTGATGATAAAGAGACACTGGAGAACTCCCTGTACTGGCTACGAGCAATGGACTGTGCAGAGCGTATGGGGTCTACTCAAGCGCGAGCATTAGCGAAGTCATTGCCGGTAGTGGCATGGCCTTCGGCCTTCAAGCAGGGCATTTTAGTCAGCAGTGCCGAGCCTACAATGGCGGAACGTCGTCAAGTGGTTGAGCGTTTGAACAGTTATAGCCAAAGCGTCCCTGGCGCGGTGCGCCCACTGATTCAGCTATGGCGTGAGCAACAGGTGCTGCGCATCTCTCTGGCAGAAGAGCGCATTCGCTACCAGCGCTTACAGGACGAATCGGACACCCAGATTGATCGCCTGCGAGAAAGCCAGGTCCGGTTGCAATATAACTTACTGGATACTACCCGTAAGCTGGAAAACCTGACTGATATCGAACGGCAGCTTTCATCACGCAAGCAGTTGCAGAATGAAATTCCAGAAACGGATGTGGATAGCAAACCAGCCGTCGTGCCGAAACCGCTAGAAGCTAAACCACAGCCCAAAGTTGAGCCAGCTAAACCGGTTGAAGCCAAACCAACTGAAGCTAAACCGGTTGAAGCTAAACCGACCGAAACTAAACCGGTTGAAGCCAAACCGACCGAAGCTAAACCGGTTGAAGCTAAACCGACCGAAGCTAAACCGGTTGAAGCTAAACCGGTTGAAACCAAACCGGCAGAAACCAAGCCGACAGCGCCTCAAGCTGATACTAAACCGGCCCCACAATCGGTAGAAAAACCGGCTGATACTTATACTCCGCCAGTGGTACCACCAACGGATGTACCACCTGCCACCAATAAGGAATCTCATGACGCCACGCAAACCGGCCAATCTACTGCTGGTTGATGACGACCCCAGCTTACTTAAGTTACTGGGGATGCGTTTAACCAGCGAAGGGTTTAATGTCACCACGGCTGAAAGCGGCCAGGAAGCATTGCGTTTGTTAATGCGTGAAAAGATAGACTTGGTTATCAGTGACTTGCGTATGGATGAAATGGACGGCATGGCGCTGTTCGTCGAAATTCAGAAACATCAGCCAGGTATGCCAGTGATTATCCTGACCGCCCACGGCTCTATCCCTGATGCGGTGGCTGCCACCCAGCAAGGGGTGTTCAGTTTCCTGACCAAACCGGTTGATCGCGATGCTTTGTATAAAGCCATTGATGCAGCTTTAGAGCTTTCTATTCCTGCCGGTGATGATACCTGGCGTGAAGAGATAGTGACCCGCAGCCCGGTTATGTTGCGCCTGCTGGAGCAGGCCAAAATGGTGGCGCAATCTGACGTCAGTGTGCTGATTATCGGGCAAAGTGGAACCGGTAAAGAGGTTCTGGCGCAAGCTATCCATGCTGCCAGCCCTCGGGCGAAAAAAGCCTTTATTGCCATTAACTGTGGCGCATTGCCGGAGCAGTTATTGGAGTCAGAACTGTTTGGTCATGCCAAAGGCGCATTTACCGGTGCGGTCAGCAGCCGTGAAGGGCTATTTCAGGCCGCAGAAGGCGGCACGCTGTTTTTAGACGAAATCGGCGATATGCCGCTGTCTTTACAGGTGAAATTACTGCGAGTGCTGCAAGAACGCAAAGTACGGCCGCTGGGCAGTAACCGTGATTTAAGTATCGATGTGCGGGTCATTTCAGCCACCCACCGTGATTTGCCTAAAGCCATGGCAAAAAATGAATTCCGCGAAGATCTCTACTATCGTTTGAATGTGGTGAATCTGAAGATCCCGGCACTGCATGAGCGCTCAGAAGATATCCCGCTGCTGGCTAATCATCTGTTACGTGAATCAGCTAAGCGGCATAAGCCCTTTGTCCGCAGTTTCTCAACTGATGCTATGAAGCGGTTAATGACCGCCAGTTGGCCGGGTAACGTGCGTCAATTGGTCAACGTGATTGAACAATGTGTGGCACTCACCTCAGCTCCGGTCATTAGTGAAGCATTGGTTGAGCAGGCACTGGAAGGGGAAAACACGGCATTACCAACCTTTGTTGAAGCTCGTAATCAGTTCGAATTGAATTATTTGCGTAAGCTGCTACAAATCACCACCGGTAATGTGACCCAGGCTGCCCGGATGGCGGGGCGTAACCGTACCGAGTTTTACAAGTTATTGTCGCGCCATGAGCTGGATGCCAATGATTTTAAAGAATAACTTATACCCGTCATACTTCAAGCTGCATGTGCGTTGGCTGCTTTCGTTACTCGGCCCATCCATCGGCCTCGCCTCTACGAGGCCGCTGCAAGCAGCGTTCAAATCTGCTCCCGGCAGATTTGTCACCCGAATCATTGACTGGCGTCAACTCATCGGGATTTACTCGATTGCCGCCTTCCTGCAACTCGAATTATTTAGGTTATAT
>NZ_JAZGQA010000257.1:0-4991 GCF_048593855.1 Yersinia sp. 2542 StPb PI | reverse complement strand
TAATATGTTGGATAGATAGTTTAGAATTGATTGGTAGAAAAAGGGTTTGAGCGGTATGAGAGGGCGTAGAACATTTAATTCAGTGATAGAACAGAACCGCTATAGCGGTTAAACCATTCTATCACTGTGTGTTAATCAAAACCGACTGCTGACCGCATCCGCTAACAAGCTCAATAATTGCTCAGTATCCGCCCAGTTTAGGCACGGGTCGGTGATGGACTGCCCGTAGGTCAAGGCTTGACCCGCAACAATTTTCTGCGAGCCCTCAATCAGGAAGCTTTCAGCCATCACACCGACAATAGCGCTAGAACCGTTACGGATTTGCTGCCCGATATCAGCGGCAACTTCCAACTGGCGGCGGTGCATTTTCTGACAATTACCATGGCTAAAATCGACCACCAGATGTTCCGGTAAATCGAATTCACGCAGGCTGTCACAGGCTGTGGCAATATCAGATGCACCATAATTAGGCTGCCGACCGCCACGCATAATAATGTGCCCATGCGGGTTGCCACTGGTTTGGTAAATCGTCATCTGGCCGTTTTTATCCGGGGATAAAAACATATGGCTGGCTTGCGCGGCACGGATAGCATCAATTGCAATGCGGGTATTGCCGTCAGTGCCATTTTTGAAACCCACCGGGCAGGAGAGGGCCGATGCCATTTCTCGATGAATCTGGCTTTCCGTGGTACGTGCGCCAATGGCCCCCCAACTGATCAGGTCGGCAATGTACTGACCTGTCACCATATCAAGGAATTCGGTGGCAGTAGGTAGACCTAACTCATTAACTGCCAATAGCAGTTTGCGCGCCATCTCAATCCCACGATTGACCTGACATGAGCCATCCAACGCCGGGTCAGAAATCAACCCCTTCCAACCCACGACGGTGCGCGGTTTCTCGAAATAGGTGCGCATGACGACTTCCAGGCGATCCTGATAGCGCTCGCGTAATACATTCAGTCGGGTGGCGTAATCAATGGCGGCATCAAGGTCGTGAATCGAGCAGGGACCGACAACCACTAGCAAGCGGGAGTCTTCGCCGGTGAGGATCCTTTCAATTCGTTTACGTGACGCTGTCACGTTATCGGCAATGCTGGCGGAAATCGGTAATTTTTCCGCCAGTTGTTGTGGCGTGATTAAGCTATCGATGCGCGCAGTCCGCAGTTCATCTGTTTTATGCATGGAAATTCTCTAAATCTGTTCTTCTCTGCGGCAGGAATACCGGGAAGTGATGGCGATCACAATAAACCAAAACTAAATGAATTCAACCGCCACGGCCTTGATTCATACAATTTGTGATGAAATAAACTGTAAATAATATCCCAGGCAAATATTCCATTAGAACATGCGGCGACTCATGCCTAAAATATCCAGGATTTTGGTGGAGATTTCCTCAACGGAGTAGTTAGTGGAGTTCAGATAGCGAATCTGATTCTTGCGAAATAGCGCTTCTACTTCACCCACCTCTATTCGGCATTGGTGCAGCGAGGCATAACGGCTATTTTCACGCCGTTCTTCACGGATTGCCGCCAGCCGTTCAGGGTTAATTGTCAAACCAAACAGTTTTTGCTGAAAAGGTTTCAGCGCGGCGGGAAGTTGCAAATTGTCCATATCATCGGCGATAAATGGGTAGTTGGCAGCACGAATCCCAAATTGCATGGCTAAATAGAGGCTGGTTGGGGTTTTACCGCAACGGGAAACCCCCAATAGAATCACCTGTGCCTGGTCCAGATTGCGCAGAGAAATACCGTCATCATGGGCCAGGGCGTAGTCGATAGCCGCAATCCGCGCATCGTATTTGCCCAAATTGCTTTCAGTAAGACCGTGGGTTCGGTTGAGCACCGGCTGGGGGGCAACCCCCAGTTCGCCCTGTAGTGGGGCAACCAGTGCTTGCACAATATCCTGACAAAATCCTTCACTGTGCTGAATGAGTTCACGCACTTCCGCACTGATTATCGAATAGAAAACCAGCGGTCTAACGCCAGTGTCTTGATATATCTGATTAATCTTCTGGCAAACCTCTTGCGCACGCGCAGCACTTTCGACAAACGGCAGCGTAAAGGTAGTGGCTTTAACAGGGAACTGCGACAAGACAGCATGACCGAGCACTTCTGCGGTGATGGCGGTACCATCCGAAATATAAAACACACTTCTCTCCACGCTGACTCCTGAGTATTTTTCTGGTCGGATTTTCGCACTGATAAATGAGCATCTGGTGACAAGTTTAGCCTAATCAGTGTGCCTGATTCGGCCTATCGGTAAAGCGTTTGCTGTCAGAATCGCCTGAAAATAACTTTTCTTGTTGGGTTGATCGATTCACCTGTCCATGGACTATGGATCATTGTGCTAGTCTGAAACAGCTGATTCGTCAGCCGTGATACCTCCGTCTGTACCCTACTGACCGTCCATAATTAATAGACAATGTAAAAAGGATTGTTTCGATGTCCAACAATGGCCTAAATCTGTGCAATGTGCTTTGGTACAATCAGCTTGGCATGAACGATGTTGAGCGGGTAGGCGGCAAGAATGCCTCCCTGGGTGAAATGATAACCAATCTTTCAGACCTGGGTGTTTCGGTACCTAATGGTTTTGCTACCACAGCTCAAGCATTTAACGAATTTCTGGAGCAAAGCGGTGTTAACCAACGCATTTATCAATTGTTGGATCAGACCAATGTTGATGATATTGCAGCATTAGCCAAAGCGGGCGCGCAGATTCGTCAATGGGTGGTTGAGACGCCGTTCCATCCCGAGTTTGAACAGGCTATTCATGAAGCCTACCAACAATTAGCTGACGGTGAGCCAGAGGCTTCTTTTGCCGTGCGTTCATCGGCTACTGCCGAAGATATGCCAGATGCCTCCTTTGCCGGCCAGCAGGAAACCTTCTTGAATGTGCAGGGGATTGATGCGGTGATGGTTGCTATCAAGCACGTATTTGCCTCACTGTTCAATGATCGCGCTATTTCCTATCGTGTGCATCAAGGCTACGACCACCGTGGGGTGGCGCTGTCTGCTGGTGTACAACGGATGGTGCGCTCTGATCTCGCTTCGGCGGGCGTGATGTTTACTATTGATACTGAATCAGGCTTCGATCAGGTGGTTTTTATCACCGCAGCTTATGGTTTAGGCGAAATGGTGGTGCAAGGAGCGGTGAACCCGGATGAGTTTTATGTCCATAAGCCAACATTGCGTAATGGCAAACCCGCGATAGTACGCCGCACTATGGGGTCGAAAAAAATTCGCATGATCTATGCCGAAAGCCAGGAACATGGCAAACAGGTGCAGATTGAAGATGTGCCAGAAGCACAACGCAATCGTTTCGCTCTCAGTGATGAAGAGGTGCAAGCGCTGGCGCATCAGGCACTATCAATCGAAAAGCATTATGGCCGCCCGATGGACATTGAGTGGGCCAAAGATGGTCATACCGGTAAGCTGTTTATCGTGCAAGCTCGCCCGGAAACAGTACGTTCCAACGAGCAAGTTATGGAGCGTTATCTGCTGAATGCCCAAAGTGAGGTGTTGGTGGAGGGGCGTGCCATTGGTCATCGTATTGGTGCGGGGCCGGTTAAGGTGATTAATGATATCAGCGAGATGGACCGAATTCAGGCCGGTGATGTACTGGTAACCGACATGACGGACCCTGACTGGGAACCGATCATGAAAAAAGCATCAGCGATTGTGACCAACCGTGGCGGGCGTACCTGCCATGCGGCAATCATCGCTCGTGAGCTGGGGATCCCAGCCGTTGTGGGTTGTGGTAATGCCACTGATATTTTGAGAGAAGGGCAAAAGGTTACGGTTTCCTGTGCTGAAGGGGATACGGGCTATGTTTATCAAGAGTTGCTCGATTTCTCGATTCAGAGCTCACAAGTTACTGAACTGCCTAATTTGCCGTTGAAAATAATGATGAACGTTGGCAATCCAGACCGAGCCTTCGACTTTGCCCGTCTCCCTAATGACGGCGTTGGCTTGGCGCGCCTGGAATTTATCATCAACCGCATGATTGGTGTGCATCCTAAAGCATTGCTGGAATTCGATAGCCAGGAGCCTGCAATTCAGGCGGAAATCAAAGCCTTGATGAAGGGTTATGACGATCCGGTCGAGTTTTACGTTGGTCGCTTGACCGAAGGGATCTCTACCCTGGGTGCCGCTTTCTGGCCGAAACGTGTGATTGTGCGCTTGTCGGATTTTAAATCTAACGAATACGCCAATCTGGTTGGCGGAGAAGCTTATGAGCCACATGAAGAGAATCCGATGTTAGGTTTCCGTGGGGCGGGTCGTTATGTCGCAGACAGCTTCCGTGATTGTTTCGCACTGGAGTGTGAGGCGGTTAAGCGGGTGCGGAATGTGATGGGGTTGACTAACGTCGAAGTCATGGTGCCTTTCGTACGTACAGTGGCTCAGGCAGAGGCGGTGGTGGCAGAACTGGCAAGACAAGGGCTGAAACGTGGTGAGAATGGCCTGAAGCTTATTATGATGTGCGAAATCCCGTCCAATGCATTGCTGGCGGATCAATTCCTAGAGCATTTTGATGGCTTCTCTATCGGCTCCAATGATATGACTCAGTTAACATTGGGTCTGGATCGCGACTCCGGTGTGGTTTCTGAACTGTTTGATGAGCGCAATGAAGCCGTTAAGGCGTTGCTGTCGATGGCCATTCAGGCGGCGAAACGTCAAGGCAAGTATGTGGGGATTTGTGGTCAGGGTCCGTCAGACCATGAGGATTTTGCTTTATGGCTGATGGAGCAGGGGATTGACAGCTTGTCCCTTAACCCAGACACCGTAGTACAAACGTGGGTCAGTTTGGCGCAACATACTAAGCATTGATTGGACTCGGGTTATACCGATAGAGAGACATTTAATTATCCGCAGCTTAGGTTGCGGATTTTTTGCAATAATAAGTAAAAAAAAAGCCCGTCTAAGATGACAGGCAAAGACTACACACAGCAATACGTGTATTCGATTACAGATATTTAAATAAGTCATTTGAAG
>NZ_JAZGQA010000256.1:0-5057 GCF_048593855.1 Yersinia sp. 2542 StPb PI | reverse complement strand
GAAATGAAAAAATACTTTATATTACATGTGTGGAAGTCGTTTTTTCGCTAGCTGTCTGTTAGATGGACAAGTATGTGGTTGAACCTTCTTCTTCATCAAAGTTGACCGAGATTAGTGTTTAATCGAAAGGATCTTCTTGAGATCCTGTTATTCTGGGCGTAATCTCTTGTTCCAGAAACGAAAAAACCGCCTTTCGGCGGTTTCTCGCCGGATCCTTGAGCAACGAACTCTTGAATCCGGGTGGTAACTGGATCTTTACGGGAACAGTCACCAAATTCGTTTGATTAGTGTAGCCTCAAGATGAGCAACTCTTCAAGTGTAATTTTAAGTTCACACCCCTTAGTTCCCGTAAACCTTCAGTTACCAATGGCTACCGCCACTGGCGATAAGTCGTGTCTGCACCGGATTGGCCTCAAGAGAATGTTGCTGGTGAGACGTGGTAGTCGGGTTGAACGGGGGTATCGCTCACACAACCCAAGCGTGCGACGCGCACC
The DNA here is from genome assembly GCF_048593855.1 of Yersinia sp. 2542 StPb PI. Taxonomy (NCBI): domain Bacteria; kingdom Pseudomonadati; phylum Pseudomonadota; class Gammaproteobacteria; order Enterobacterales; family Yersiniaceae; genus Yersinia; species Yersinia sp. 2542 StPb PI. The sequence goes on along the minus strand of NZ_JAZGQA010000256.1, from coordinate 4,563 downwards.
ATAACCGTGTACGGACTGGCAGAGTCGTACAGCACTGCACCAGTGGATAACGGGCATTCAACGGCACCACTTAAAAAAAGCGATGGCGGTACAGCAGCAGCCAAGGCCAAAGCAGTGACAGCAGGAACCGGTGTGTCTCCGGAGCGCGAGCGAGGGGCAGGGAATATGCATTTCCCGCCGATAGTCCGGAGCAAGGCTGAGTACCTTAGACAGTTATGTCTGGGGAGGCTCGGCCTGCCTTGAGCACAGCGAGGGACAGGCCGAGCCTCCCCAGGGAGCCGCTTTTGGCGACATCCTTCTTTCCCGTGCTTTTTTCTCAGCTCATATTTAAAACCTCCCCCTGTTACCCCCTCCGCTCGCCGCAGACTAGACTAGGCACACCCGCCATAGCGGGGAGCTCTGTCTGGGCGAGGANGCGGCATATCGCCTGTGGTGGCTTGTTTAACTCGGTCACTCGGTTACTTGTTTTTACCCCCGCAACATGAAAAATCTGGCCCACATCCCAACACCGATTTAACATATAAGCCAGCATACACATCGCTAACGCTCTGTGATGTGGTTCATGGCTGCGCCCCGAAACCCGCTAAAGGCGACACCCTGACGCGCTAGCGCTTGTCCAACTCCTCCGTTCGGCTGGCCAAGCGCCACCGAATCGCCGGCGTTTTGGTTTATGGCCATAACATTTTTTCATGGAGATTTTTGTATGTCCGAACATCGCACCAAAATGTTGGCCGTGCGTGTTTCTGAAGCCGAGCATGCGGCGCTGCTCGACCGTTGCAACCGTCCGCGCCTGGCGGAGTGGATGCGGTCGGTGTGCCTGGGCGAACCGGTTGCAAAAAAGCACAGGCGGCCGCCCCCGATGATTGATCCGGCGCTGCTGCGCCAGTTGTCAGGATTGGGGAATAATCTCAATCAGATAGCGCGACAGGTGAACTCGGTCACGGTGGCCGGTGGTGCGTTACCTGCGGTGCAAATCTGCGCGGCACTGGCGGGACTTGAGCGGGAATTGCGCCGGTTGCGTGAGGCTTACAGCCATGATTGTTAAATTCCATGCGCGGGGTACCGGTAGGGGCAGTGGGCCGGTGGATTATCTTTTGGGCCAAGACCGGCAGCGGGAGGGCGCAACGCTTTTGCGGGGCAGTCCGGCTGATGTGGTGGCACTGATTGACAGCAGTGATTACACGAAGCGCTACACGTCCGGCGTCCTGTCCTTTCAGGAGGCAGACCTTCCGACGGAGGCGAAAGACAAGTTGATGTTCAGCTTTGAAAAAGCGCTATTGCCGGGACTGGATGCGGATCAGTACGCCTGTCTGTGGGTGGAGCACCACGACAAGGGGAGGCTGGAGCTGAATTTTTTGGTGCCGAATGTCGAGCTGCAAAGCGGAAAGCGGTTGCAACCGTGGTTTGCACCGGCAGACAAGCCGCGCATCGATGCGTGGAAAACGGTGGTTAATGCCCAGTTGGGGCTACACGACCCCGACTCGCCGCTGAACAAGCGGGCCTTGTGTACCCCGCGTAATTTGCCTGCGTCGAAACTGGCGGCGGCTCAGGCTATCACTGACGGGCTGTTGTCACTGGCGGCGAGTGGCGAATTGCGGCAGCGGGACGACGTGATCCGCACGCTGGAAGAGGCCGGTTTTACCGTGGCCCGCGAGACGAAAAGCAGTATCAGTATTGCCGACCCCGAAGGGGGGAGGAATATCCGGTTAAAGGGGATGTTGTATGAGCGGGATTTTAGATTTGGCGAAGAACTTCGAGGTGAAATCGAGGCAGCAGGCGAGCGATACCGATGCAGCGTTGAGGCGCGTGTTCAGGCAGCACGAGGAATCTATCAGCGCGGCGTTGAGCTCAAGCGAGCAGAAAATCACCATCGCCATAAACGCGCAGAGAGCGTCTATGCAGCGCCTGATCCTCAGGACATGGCTTTGGGTGGGCGTGAGCCTGATAACGTGCCTGAGCCTCGGGTGGGGCGTTCTGTGGTATCAGGGGAACGTGATCGCCGCGAACGTGGAGAGGTTGAGCGAGCAGAAGCAGGCATTAGCGGAATTCGAGGCGAAAACGTGGGGCGTGAGCCTGATGGAGGACAAAGACGGCCAGTTTATCGTGTTGCCGAAAGGGACGAGCGTGAAAACGGGCTGGACGGTGGACAACGGGACGCGGGAAGCCGTGAAGATAGTGCGTTAAGGGGGCATAATGACCGAGCTGGAAACACAATTATTGAGCGCGTTAGAGCAGCTGCAGAGCGAGTCCGCGCAGCACTATCAGGACTGGGAAAGCGCCTTCGGCGAACTGCAGCAGATGTACGACACCACGAGGCAGGAGAACGCGCAGGTGCGTCTGGAGATAAGATCCTTAAGCAGTCAGGTGTCGAGCTTGAGCGAGCAGCTCCAGCGGTTGAACACGCTGTACGGTCAGAACAGGCGATGAAGATTGAGCGCGAGAAAGTGCTTGAGCTGTCCCGCGCCAAATCGCGGCAGTATCACGGGCCAACGCTTTAACTGAACAGCCTGGACCAGAGCCCTTTTTTACGCGCCTGCTGCAGGGTTTCATTCAGCTTCCTGATTTCATCACGCAGCTGGTTTTTCTCGTCTTCATGCTGCTGGCTTTCTTTTTCCCGCAGGGTTTTATCTTCCAGCATCAGGGTGATGGCCTGTTTCATTTCGGCCAGCTCTTTCTGCATGGCTGCTAGTTGATCATGTGGGAAATTTTTCTGTGTATTTTCACGGTGTGAAACGTTGGGAATTTGTTTCTCAGGCAGATTCACATTGCCGTACACGCGGATGAGCTCAGAGACATCCACTACCGGGTTGTTTTTCCCGTCGCGTGACACGGTCACCTTTCCCTGCTTTACATGGTTATACAGTGTTCTTCGGGTGATACCAGCTGCCTGTGCAGCCTGTGAAAGGTTGAGCAATGTTTTTGCCACTGTGTACCCCTAATTTTAACGGGTGTGAAAGATGTGTAATTTCTCACGGTTATTATAGCGCTATTTTTGCGGGTATTTCCCAGTGATGAGTGGCTGATCACTGAACTCCTTCATCTGATTTTTCCGTTTTTACTCTGTTCTCATTAACCCGTAATTGTCGCGGTGCTGCGACAAGTGTCGTTAGTGGCTTCCGCAGTCGGCAGATGATGCAATGGCGGTATCAGATAAAACAGGAGTGAGACAATGAAGATATTAATGGCGTTGGCGCTGGTCGTGAAAGTGGTTGGGCTGGTACTGGAGGCGCTGATTCTGGCTTTTGAGTCCGGTGTGTTCCGGCGGTAAACGGCGGGCTGTCCGCCGTTTTTTGTATTTTATTCTTGCGGTCCCCGAGAGCCGGCTTCTTTCTGGTGCTTAACCGTAATAATCACTATCCGGTCCGTTTCCCGGTCATGGCGATAAAGCATCACATAGCCGCTGTCGCCAAATCCGATCACCAGCTCCTGGTATTCCAGCGGGATAAGGGGTACGGGGCGGCCCATATCCGGCTGCATTTTCAGTTGCTGAATGGCCCGGATGATCACCTCACCGGCTTTTCTGGCCGCCAGCCGGTTTTTGGTTTTGAGAAAGTTTTGCAGGCGCTGTAAATCTCGCTGCGCCAGTGCTGAGATGATTACCTGTGGCATGGCGGAGCATCCTGCTCGTTCTCAGTTCCCCAGGTATCCATCCAGGCTTCTGCTTCTTCTGCGGTCAGGTGCAGTCCGGTTTCCTGATAGTGCTGCCATGAAGCCTGCGCATCCCGCAGGTACTGGCTGTGTTTTTCTTCCCGGTCAATGTATTCGGTGATCGCTTCCAGCATCAGCGCGTGGGCGGAGCGGTGGCGGTCATCGGCCAGCGTTTTTAGCCGGTCCTTAAGTTCTTCATCGAGCCTGATGGATGTTGCTGCGGGCATAAATAACCTCAGTAGTCACATGTAATACACATGACTACTGTAATTCGGCGCGGTGATATTTACCAGAAATACGGCACATGGCGTCCTTTTCACGCCAAACGGGTGGCTACCGGTTTTGGTGCATAACGATTCACTCGGCCAGAATTCATCCGCACGATTTTGGGCGGTTTTGGTGGGGTAAACCGTGGATTTCATCATCTTCGGGGGTAAAACGCGCTGAGGGCGTTTTAGCGGTGCGGGAAACAGGTGTTATGTTAAATAGCACTTTGGTTGGTTACAGAAACGATAAAAGCCCTGACTGTATGAGCCAGGGCTTTTAAGGTACTGCTAACTTAAGATTTAACATTAATATACTTCGTAACTAGGTACTGCTATTAGGTACTACTTTAAATGCACAAGTTATTACAGATAACATCCGGGTACTTACAACTACTAAATATTCCCTAATTTACCGGTTTAAAACTACCTAATGACTTTATATGAACAGAAAGTAAAGTCAGCATATATTACTTTAACTCGTACACTTCCCCTTCGCGATATATACTTTTTGATGCGTGGCTTTACTTTCTTCGCGATATTTAAGCTACTGACACTTAATTATTTTCGCGAACTTAAAATCTATAAAAACAAAGCCTTACATCATCGCGCATTATACTTTTACTGATTACTAAAAAACAAACACTTCTAT
>NZ_JAZGQA010000255.1:0-5092 GCF_048593855.1 Yersinia sp. 2542 StPb PI | reverse complement strand
GGATTAAGTGCTACTTGTGGTATCTTTAATTCAGTTTACGGATATTTAACTCCAAGTGGCTTTAATTAAACTCATTTAAGTCCGATATATATGAATAAATTTCATTTTATAGCCCACTAAAATATAAACCCATCACAAATGTTAAAAATAATGTCACCAATTGTTTTATTGAGTTTGAAATGTCTTTATAAATTATAGACGCTTATTTTATTTTTCTGTCTGAGGTCGTTAATGGGCGTATAAACACAATGCCTTTATCTTCAGGCACTGCCGAAATTCTGCTTAATCTTTCTTACACCAAGTTTAAAATGTCACCATGTTCATAAAGCTCGTGTTCGTAAGACACAGAGTGGAAAAACACCTTATGCCGTGTTAAAACTAAACGGCATCTTTAAGATAAAATATCAGCCTGAATTACGAGTGTTACATAAAGTTAGAGACAGTAGCGGATAACAGTCCCAGCACGGTAACGTGCTCAATTAAAAAAGGATATGTATATGGAATTGTGTGTGGCGAGTGTTACTGATATTGAACAAGTCATGGCATTACTAAAAAAATACCATGTAGCAACGATTAATGAAGATGATAAAAAGAGGGTTTTGTTACCACACAGATGACACAACAACAGATGTTATCACTGGTGACGGAGGAACAAGGATTATTTATCGCCAAGAAAGAGGGGAATGTGGTGGCTTTTGTTATGGCTGCATCCTGGCAATTCTGGTCTCCCTGGCCATTGTTCGAACATATGATAAATAAATTAGATGAGAATACCTTTGCTGGACAAACATTGTCTGTCGAAAACTCCTATCAGTATGGTCCCATTTGTATAGACCAATCCATGCGCGGTAGCGGTGTACTTCAGCAGCTTTTTGCTTTCTCTTTGGAAAAAATGTCTACACGCTTTCCTATTCTGATAACCTTTATTAATGAAATAAATCATCGCTCATACGTTGCGCATTCACGTAAGTTGGGATTACAGGTACTGAGTAAGTTTGAATTTAATAATAATCACTATTACTGGATGGCCTGCTCAACCCAGGCACCAAATACCGCAACACCATAAGCAAAAGCTTGCTACAGACCTAACTCGTGTTCTGCAATATCTTCATTTTCTTGCCAGGAAAATAACGGTATTGGCTATTGGTACATTGAAATAGTTGACTCACCTCATCAGTGGGGCAGAAATAAGAATGCGATTAGCCCCGACAAACAGAACAGGGCTATATCGCAGTCGTCCTCTAGCCTAACTCAATGATAAGAGGCTTCCAGATGTAAATTTTGGGAAGAAAGCAGGGCCTGTTCTATGCGTTCCCATGCCAGCGAAAAGGGTAATCGTGCTGCAATATGCGGAGCAATAACTACGCCCTTAGCAATCTTTTTCACCTGTTCATCATTATGCTTGAATCCCAAATCTTCTAACGTCAACGGGCAGCCAAAACGAGGTAATAACGACAATAACTCATCACGATCAGCCTCTTGCTCGTGCTCGATAAACGACTGTACCACCAGCCCGAAGCCGACTTTCTCACCGTGTAGCCAATGGTGAAGCTCTGGCAGACGGGTCATGCTGTTATGGATCGCGTGAGCAATTCCGATTCGTGGAATATCATCAGCCATGCTATTAGCTAAGCCTGCCAGTGCGATAACTGCATCGATCACTTTACGCAGTGCAACACTGACTTCCTGGCGTTGATTAGCTGCGATAGCCTGCTGTCCATAGGTATTAAAGGTATCCAGTGCCTGTTTCGCGACCTGTGACTTTAGTATCAGTGCCAATCCATCATCACCCTTTCGCAGATAAGGAAGAAACTCATACCATTTAGCCAATGCATCGACGATACCTGCATTCAGGTAGCGTGGCGCTGTTCTGGCAATCGTTTGGCTATCGACCAATACCCAGACCGGTAACCGCGTTAAGGATAAAGGGCCAATATGAGCCCCAGCCTCATCATAAATAACGCTAATAGGTGACCATGCGGCACAGGTCGCCGCTATTGTCGGTAGTGTGATTACCGGCAATTGCCCCAATGTCTCCCCTACCGCTTTCGCACTGTCTAATACCCGACCACCGCCAACCCCCAGAATAAGTTCTGAGCCTAGTTGCTGTGCTTGTACAACCAATGCATCAATAGCTGTACGGGTACAATCTCCTGGCAAATAGCTGATATGAAACGAGATATGATGCCGTTGCAGGCTCGTTATCACACTTACTCCCACCGACTGCCAGGCGCGTGGGCTGGTCACGATAAGCACCTTCTGAGCCAATGGCGCAATAAACTGCCCCACTTTCTCAGTCACGCCATCTTGATTCAGGTAATTTTGTGGGGTTTTAATTGCCAGCATGGTTAACTCCTGTAAATAGTATTAGCGCTGCATACCCCAGCGCTTGACGGTCAGTCTCTCTATAGTGGCGAAAATAAGCCCTTCGACCAGTAAACCAATGACGATTACGGTCGCCAGACCGGCAAATACCCTATCGGTATACAGTTCATTGCGATTTTGGAAGATATACCAGCCAAGCCCGCCTTGACCGCTAGACGCACCAAAAACCAGCTCTGCGGCAATGAGCGTGCGCCATGCAAAGGCCCAGCCGATTTTAAGTCCTGACAAAATAGAAGGCAGTGCTGCCGGGATAAGAATATGAGCCACATAGCGCCCACCGCGTAGCCCATAGTTACGACCGGCCATCCGTAATGTGTCCGAAACACCGAGAAAACCGGCGTAGGTATTCAACGCCATCGGCCACATCACCGAATGGATTAGCACAAAAACCAGACTCTTTTCTCCCAGCCCAAACCACAGCAACGCCAGAGGCAGTAGTGCAATAGCAGGCAACGGATTAAACATCGACGTTAGAATATTAAGCAGATCCCGACCAAAACGGGTCGACACCGCTAAAGCACTTAGCCCTAATGCAAACACGCTACCTATGGCATACCCTTTAAGAAGAGTGCTGAGCGAGATAGCAACCTTAGCGGGCAACTCGCCGCTGGCCATATCCTGGGTAAATGCCCGCAGTGTTTGCATAAATCCCGGAAACATTAGGTCATTATCCTGCAAACGTGCAGCCAGTTCCCACAGCGCCAGTAATACCAGTAATACCGTCAACTGGCGTAGCCACTGCTGGTTCCAACAGCGGGTAATGATGGGCAATGGCTGGGTCAACACCACTTCTGGTAGTGGGGCCAGTTCACGCTGATATTCGCAGCGGATCGGGGGTTGAGTGCTCATATGGTTTACCTTGCAGTGGGATCGACGGAGCAGCTTGTGCTTGCTCAGTGGGGAACAGCAGATGATGGATACGCTGTGCGGCGAATTGAAACTCATCGCTACCGTAGTCAGCTAGAGAAAACTGATGGCTGTTCACCTCGGCACAAACCCGCCCAGGATGTGGTGACAGCAGTAATATCCGGCTGCCAACCACCAGCGCTTCCTCAATAGAATGAGTCACAAATAGCAACGTAAAACGTATTTCCTCCCACAGCACCAGTAACTCCTCTTGCATTTTACGGCGCGTCAGTGCGTCAAGCGCGGCAAAAGGCTCATCCATCAGTAATACCTTGGGCTGCATCGCTAACGCGCGAGCAATGGCTACCCGCTGCTTCATACCGCCCGATAACATATGCGGATAAGCATCGGCAAATCCGGCAAGCCCCACTTTATCCAGGTAGTGTAATGCCCGCTCTCGTGCTTGCTTATGGGTAGCCTGACGACTGGCAACCAGCGGGAACAGCGTATTTTCCAGCACCGTTTTCCACGGGGGCAATTGATCAAACTCCTGAAATACCATCATGCGGTCCGGCCCCGGCTCCACAATGACCTCACCGTCAAGGCGTATCTCTCCGTCAACCGGCGGCAGAAAACCGCCAATCGATTTAAGCAGGCTGGATTTACCACAACCCGATGGCCCCAGCAGAACAAAACGATCGGCAGGATAGACATCAAAACTGACGTCATGTGTTGCACGAACGCGTTTCTGACGGGTTCGATACTCCAAACCCACACCCGCGGCCTGTAATAACGGCTGCGGTGATATTTCATTAATGATGCGGCTCATGCCCCCTCCGGCGTAATTGGGAAAAAGACCGTCTGTCTAGCGTTTTCCAAAGAAACCAACAACTCAGCTACCGGCCCCGTTATGAGCTTCGGCGAAGAAATAGTCCTGCCACGAGTCGGCTTTATTCTTGAGGATACCTAATTGCTGCAACTGGTCAGCGTACACATAGGTGCGCTGTGGTGTGATAGTGAAATCAATTTCTGGGTCTTCAACGATTTTCTTCACCAATTCAGGTGATAAACGCGACTTTTCTACCCGAATATAGGTTTCAGCCGCCGCGGCTTTGTTGGCTTTAACTATCTGAGAAGCTTCAGCCAGCGCATCATAGAAAGCCCGATAGGTTTTAGGATTTTCATCATGAAATTTTTGCGTGGTGTACAGCACATTAAATGTTGCCGGCCCTCCCAGAACGTCATAGGAGCTAAGAATCTTATGTACGTTGCCGTGCTCTAGCGCCTGATATTGGAACGGCGGGCTGGAAAAATGAGCAGAAATTTCAGAGCCACCGGCAATCAACGCGGCATTGGCATCAGGATGGGGCAAGCTTACCGTGATGGTATCAAAGCGTTTATAATCGCTATTGCCATACAGTTTGGCGGTTTCAATTTGTAGGGTACGGGACTGGAAACCCACACCGGCAGCCGGTACCGCGATACGGTCTTTTTCACTAAGATCTGCTATCTTTTTTACTGCTGGATTGTTGCTTAGCAGGTAATTCGGCATCGAACCCAGTGACGCTATCGCCTTCACATTCTGACGCCCACGGGTACGATCCCACACTGTAAGCATCGGGGGTACACCCGCAGCCGCAACATCAAGAGCACCAGAAAGCAGTGCCTCATTCATTCCTGTTGCTCCCGAGATAGTGCGCCAGTCAACGTTAATATCCAGCCCTTGCTGTTTACCATGCTTTTCTATCAGTTGTTGATCACGCACCACATCAAGAATCAGATAACCAATACCCATCCATCGCATCGCCATTGGTAGTCCAGACGCGCACCGTGAAGTTAAGGGAAGAGGCCGCCATCTCAT
>NZ_JAZGQA010000254.1:0-5150 GCF_048593855.1 Yersinia sp. 2542 StPb PI | reverse complement strand
GGGTTTGTTTTTGTGAATGATGAAAGAAAGAAGGGGGCGTTTCAAAATGGGGTTTTTATCTATTTTGCATTGTTGGGTCAGGGCTTACCTGACACCAACAATATACTCACAAAATGAACTTAAAATAAATTAACGTAAAAATGCCGGTTGCTGTTTTTCATATGCAGAAATATTACTTTCATGCTGCAACGTCAGGCCAATACTGTCCAAACCATTAATCATACAATGGCGGCGGAAGCTGTCTATTTCAAAAGAATAACTATTGCCACCGGCATTCACTGTTTGCTGTTCCAAATCAACAATAAACTCGATGCCTTCATTATCGTTAACCAATTGGAATAAGGTATCGATATCTGCTTCGCTTAAGGTCACCGGTAATAATTGGTTATTAAACGAGTTACCGTAAAATATATCAGCGAAACTAGGGGCAATAACCACTTTAAAACCGAAGTCGGTCAATGCCCACGGCGCGTGTTCCCGTGAGGAGCCACAACCGAAATTCTCACGCGCTAACAAAATGGTTGCACCCAGATAGCGGGGTTGGTTCAGCACAAATTCAGGGTTTGGCACTTTGCCTGCGTCGTCGAGAAAACGCCAATCGTTAAACAAGTGTTGGCCAAAGCCAGTGCGCGTCACTTTTTGTAAAAATTGTTTTGGGATAATCGCGTCGGTATCGACGTTTGCCGCATCCAACGGAGCAACCAAACCCGTGTGTTGAGTAAATTTAGCCATAATGGTGTCTCCGGTTAGTGGGTGGCGGCTTCTAAGGCGCGAACATCAGCAAAATGACCACTGACAGCGGCGGCGGCGGCCATTGCCGGGCTAACCAAATGTGTGCGGCCACCACGGCCCTGACGGCCTTCAAAGTTACGGTTGCTGGTGGAGGCACAACGCTCTCCGGGTTCCAGACGGTCGTTGTTCATCGCCAAACACATGGAACAACCAGGCAAACGCCACTCAAAACCGGCCTCGATAAAGATCTTATCCAAACCTTCCGCTTCAGCCTGTGCTTTTACCGGGCCTGAGCCGGGTACCACAATAGCTTGCACGCCAGTCGCGACTTTACGACCTTGAGCCACCGCTGCTGCGGCACGCAAATCTTCAATGCGTGAGTTAGTGCAGGAACCGATAAAGACTTTATCAATGGCTACCTCGGTCAACTTAATGCCGGGGCGCAAATCCATATATGCCAACGCTTTTTCCGCCGAGGCACGTTCAACGGGATCACTGAAGGACTCAGGAGCAGGAATCATGTCATTAACCGCAATGACCTGGCCCGGGTTGGTGCCCCAAGTGACTTGTGGCGCGATGTCGGCGGCATCCAGGGTGACGATAGTGTCAAATTTAGCATCAGCATCAGATTTCAAGGTGCGCCAGTAGGCCACGCCTTGTTCCCACTGCTCGCCAGTTGGGGCGAACTGACGACCTTTCAGGTAGTCGAAAGTGGTGTCATCCGGGGCGACTAAACCGGCTTTAGCACCCATCTCGATCGCCATATTACATAATGTCATCCGGCCTTCCATGCTCAGCGCTGCAATCGCGCTGCCACAGAACTCCACCACATGGCCGGTGCCGCCCGCGCTGCCGGTTTTGCCGATAATCGCCAAGACGATGTCTTTGGCGGTAATCCCTGCACCGACAGTACCGTTAACTTCGATTTTCATGGTTTTGGCTCGGCCCTGTTTCAGGGTCTGGGTTGCCAGCACATGCTCAACTTCTGAAGTGCCGATACCGAAGGCCAATGAGCCGAATGCACCATGGGTCGCGGTATGTGAGTCACCACAGACGATAGTCATGCCCGGTAAAGTCATACCTTGTTCAGGGCCAATCACATGGACGATGCCTTGGAACGGATGATTCAGGTCATATAAAGAGACACCGAACTCAGCACAGTTCTTAATCAGCTCCTGCATCTGGATCCGCGCCATTTCGCCGCTGGCATTGATATCTTTGGTTTGGGTTGAAACGTTGTGGTCCATCGTGGCAAAGGTTTTACCCGGCTGACGCACCGGACGACCCATGGCGCGCAAACCATCAAAGGCTTGCGGCGAAGTAACTTCATGCACCAGATGGCGGTCGATGTACAACAATGGGGTTTCATTTGGCGCTTCGTAAACGATGTGCGCATCGTACAATTTTTGATATAAAGTCTTGTTTTGATATAACGTCTTACCCATTTTACACCCCCTCCATCACGAATTTAGCGATAACATCGCCCATTTCGTTGGTACCGATGGCTTTACCTTCGCCGGCCAAATCAGCCGTGCGATAGCCTTGTTCCAATGCCTGGTTGATCGCATGCTCAATAGCATCGGCGGCCTTGTCTTTACCTAAACTGAAACGCAACAGCAGAGTTAATGACAAAATCTGGGCAATTGGGTTGGCGATATTTTTGCCCGCGATATCGGGTGCGGAGCCACCTGCGGGTTCGTATAAACCGAAACCTTGTTCGTTCAGGCTGGCCGACGGCAACATCCCCATTGAACCCGTTATCATGGCGCACTCATCAGACAAAATATCGCCAAACAAGTTAGAACACAGCAATACATCAAACTGGGAAGGGTCTTTGATCAACTGCATGGTGGCGTTATCGATATACATATGGGACAACGCAACATCTGGGTAATCGGCCGCAATGGCAGTTACCACTTCACGCCACAGAATAGAGCTTTGCAACACATTGGCTTTATCAATAGAAGTAACTTTGCCACGACGTTTACGCGCAGATTCAAAGGCAATACGGGCAATACGTTCAATCTCAAAGCGATGATAAACTTCGGTATCAAAAGCACGCTCGTGCTGGCCTTGGCCTTCACGGCCTTTGGGTTGGCCGAAGTAGATACCACCGGTTAATTCACGCACACACAGAATATCAAAACCTTTGGCGGCAATATCGCTGCGCAATGGGCAGAAGTCTTCTAACCCTTGATACAACCGCGCCGGGCGCAAGTTGCTGAATAATTTGAAGTGCTTGCGCAAAGGCAACAACGCACCACGCTCGGGTTGTTCCGCCGGTGGCAAATGTTCCCATTTCGGGCCGCCTACCGAGCCAAACAAGATAGCATCAGCCTGCTCACATCCGCTGACTGTCGCTGCCGGTAACGGGCTGCCGTGACGGTCGATGGCTGCACCACCTACATCATAAACGCTGGTTGAAATCTTGATGCCGAAACGTTGACGCACCGCATCCAATACTTTATTTGCCTGAGCCATTACTTCAGGGCCAATACCGTCTCCGGGCAAAACGGCAATATGATAAGTCTTAGTCATGTTCACACCATTTCCTGATTATTTTGTTGCAAGCGCTGCTTCTCAATCTCTACCTGATGAGCGCGCCAGATGTTATTTAATACGTGAACCAACGCTTTAGCGGATGACTCGACAATATCTGTTGCCAGACCCACGCCGTGGAAGCGGCGGCCTTTATGGTCAACCACGATATCAACCTGACCCAATGCGTCTTTACCCTGACCGTTGGCAGACAGTTGATATTTCACCAGTTCGATCTCATAACCGGTAATGCGATTGATGGCCTGATACACCGCATCAACCGGGCCATTACCTGTGGCCGCTTCTGATTTAATATCTTCGCCACAGACCAATTTCACGGATGCTGTTGCCATTACGCTGGAACCCGACTGCACGCTGAAATAGTCTAAACGGTAGTGTTCCGGCTCTTCCTGTTGTTTATTAATGAAGGCTAACGCTTCTAAATCGTAATCAAATACCTGGCCCTTTTTATCTGCCAGCTTCAGGAATGCGTCGTACAAAGAGTCCAAATTGTAATCTTTATCCTGATAACCCATCTCTTCCATACGGTGTTTGACCGCCGCGCGACCAGAACGGGAGGTCAGGTTCAACTGCACTTCTTTCAGGCCAATGGATTGTGGTGTCATGATTTCGTAGTTTTCACGATTTTTCAGCACGCCATCCTGATGAATACCGGATGAGTGAGCGAAAGCATTACTACCGACAATGGCTTTGTTAGCGGGTATTGGCATATTGCATAACTTACTGACCAACTGGCTGGTGCGGTAAATCTCTTGATGATTGATATTGGTATGCACGCCCAACATCTTTTCACGCACTTTGATAGCCATGATCACTTCTTCCAGTGAACAGTTACCTGCGCGTTCGCCCAAACCATTAATCGTGCCTTCTACCTGACGCGCACCGGCTTGTACTGCGGTGATGGAGTTGGCAACGGACATGCCCAAATCGTCATGGCAATGCACTGATATAATGGCTTTATCAATATTTGGCACCCGCTCATACAAGTCGGTGATAATTCCGCCGAATTGATAAGGAGTGGTGTAACCGACAGTATCAGGGATATTGATGGTAGTCGCGCCGGCATTAATCGCAGCTTCTACGATGCGGCACAGGTTATCAATAGGGGTACGGCCAGCATCTTCACAAGAGAATTCAACATCATTGGTATAGTTGCGAGCGCGTTTCACCGAGTGCACTGCCATCGCCAACACATCATCAAATGAGCGCTTTAATTTGGATTCGATATGTAAGGTGGATGTCGCCAAAAACACATGAATACGGAAGGCTTCAGCAATACGTAAAGCTTCGGCGGCGACATCAATATCTTTGTCTACACAGCGAGCCAGAGCACACACACGGCTGTTTTTGACTTGCTGAGCGATGGTGCGCACTGACTCAAAATCGCCAGGGGAGGAAACCGGGAAACCGACTTCCATTACATCGACACCCATTCTTTCCAGTGCAAGCGCGATTTGCAGCTTCTCTTTAACACTCAGGCTGGCTTGCAATGCTTGTTCACCGTCGCGCAATGTTGTATCGAAAATAATGACTTGTTGGCTCATGGGTTGTTCCTTGTCGTGTTTACATTTGCGCTTAGCGGGTAAAAAAAAACCCGCGCATTTGCGCGGGCTTGTTAATCTTGATGACTGAATCAGTTCTGATTTCCGTCCACCAACATACCGCGCAAGTGAGATGCGTTAAGTAGTAGGCTTAGTAGGCGGGTTGAGTAGAACATAATTTTTCAGTTTCTCATTGGTTAAAATAGTGCGTTGCCTAAATTGATACGTGAATTTTGTGGTCATGTCAACTTTTGTTTAAAATGGCGTGTTCAACTGGTTGCACGGGTTATCAATTCCTTATGACGACACAAAAAACCT
>NZ_JAZGQA010000253.1:0-5186 GCF_048593855.1 Yersinia sp. 2542 StPb PI | reverse complement strand
GCCTTAAAACTGGTATGACCATTATAAAAATGGCTTACTGGTGGCTTTTCAACCCAAAAAAGCACATTCCTGCTTTTCCTCAAAACAACAGCTTGATCACGCATCAACATTTTTCTTGCTGTTTTGGCTAAAACTTCACCGATTAAAATAAAAAGCAGATGCAATAATTCTCGCCTACCACTATTCTCTTTTAAACGGTAGCCTAAAGAGAAAATTCCCATAAAAGCCACCGTAAACAAAATAATACAAATAATGTAATCAAAACCTTACGCATAGCAAACGGCACCTATTTATACCCAATAGATTTCAAGTTGCGGGAAGGCGGTAACAGATTATTCCAAGGATGGGCTGAGTAACGAGTACAGCCAATATATTTGCAGTTTGAAAGATGACGGGTTTGCCCGCTAAAAGTGACAACGACAGAGGATGCAACAATGAGTGTTCAACAGGAAGGTGCAGAGCTAAAGCGGGGGCTTAAAAACCGCCACATACAGCTTATTGCCTTAGGTGGCGCAATTGGTACCGGATTATTCCTTGGTATCGCGCAAACCATTCAAATGGCGGGGCCTTCAGTGCTACTGGGGTATGCAATCGGCGGCTTTATCGCGTTTCTGATTATGCGCCAGTTAGGAGAAATGGTAGTCGAAGAACCAGTCGCGGGTTCTTTTAGCCACTTTGCTTACAAATATTGGGGGAACTTTGCCGGTTTCGCTTCCGGTTGGAACTACTGGGTACTGTATGTGTTAGTGGCGATGGCCGAACTGACCGCCGTAGGTATCTATGTACAATATTGGTGGCCGGAGATCCCAACATGGGTGTCAGCGGCAGTATTCTTCTTAGCTATCAATGCCATCAACCTGGCGAATGTCAAAGTGTATGGTGAAATGGAGTTTTGGTTCGCCATCATTAAAGTGGTCGCTATCATTGCAATGATTCTGTTCGGTGGATGGTTACTACTTAGCGGGCAAGGCGGCCCGGAAGCCACTGTGACTAACTTGTGGGCACAAGGCGGCTTCTTCCCTAACGGTGTCATGGGCTTGGTTATGGCAATGGCGGTGATCATGTTCTCCTTCGGTGGCCTTGAGTTAGTCGGGATTACCGCTGCAGAAGCCGAAAACCCAGCCCAAAGCATCCCCAAAGCAACCAATCAGGTTATCTACCGTATCTTGCTGTTCTATATTGGTTCTCTGGCAATCTTATTATCACTCTACCCGTGGGGAAAAGTGGTCGAAGGCGGTAGTCCATTTGTACTGATCTTCCATGCACTGAACAGCAATGTGGTCGCAACTGTATTGAATATCGTGGTACTGACAGCAGCATTGTCGGTCTATAACAGTTGTGTTTACTGTAACAGCCGCATGTTGTTTGGTTTAGCCAAACAAGGCAACGGCCCGAAAATGCTGCTAAAAGTCGATGGTCGCGGGGTACCTGTTATTGCTATCGCCGTCTCTGCATTTGCCACCGCTTTCTGCGTGCTGATTAACTATCTGATCCCAGGCCGAGCCTTCGAATTACTGATGGCACTGGTAGTATCGGCGCTGGTGATCAACTGGGCGATGATTAGCCTTGCGCACCTTAAATTCCGTGCCGCTAAAAACCGCCAAGGCGTGATCCCACAGTTCAAAGCCTTCTGGTATCCGTTCAGCAACTACCTGTGCTTGCTGTTCCTCACCGGCATTTTGGTCATTATGTATCTGACACCGGGTATCCAGATTTCTGTGCTATTAATTCCAGCTTGGGTATTGCTACTAGCTATTGGTTACATCCTAAAAAATCGTAACCAACGCGCCAAATCCTGATAGCAGAACATAGCAGATTTCTCTCGAGAATCTGACGACATCATAGCTAACGGGTCAGCTACAGCGCTGACCCGTTTATTTTATTGTTTAACAAAACCGTGTTCGACTGACCCGCCATCTTCCATAACCCACTGATCCTATAGTGCTGCTCCCCCCAACAGTACAAACCAGATAATGAACAGTTTGATATTACTTATGTATTGAATTTGTCACGTCTCTTTTTTGCCGTCTGGTTCAGACTTTGATGGCGATGGTACATTTGTCCATCTCTATAACCATTAACTTCTGATATCTCCCCGATTGAACAGCAATAATCCATCTTCAATGACTGTTTTTGATCCATAACGGAGAGAATATCCATGAATATAGAACTAATTAGTGAAGGAAAAGATCAGATATGAGATGGGGGTGAGGTATGCGGGCTAATTAATCATATTTCGTTAAGACCGCACTGGCCGGGCACAAACTCTCCGGCCAGTGCCATAAATCAGAAAACTAAACTAGTGCACCATAAATGGTCAGTAAAGCCACGACTACAATCACCGTTAGTGTCACTTTTCGTGCTAACGAGACCGCAGACCTTGGCGTCTGTACTGGGTCTAAATGAGGCTCACGAGCCAAAGAGTACTGCGCTAATTGGGTCAGAACCTGATACTGCTGAGTTCTGAAATCACCTAATGAGGCAAACCAAGCTGGTAATGCTCTTTCGCCGTGCCCCAACAAGGCATATGCCGCGCCCACCAACCGCACAGGTATCCAGTCCAGCCAATGTAACAGACGATCAATACCAGATTGAGAACGCTGTAAAGGCGTATGGTGTCGGGCTAACCAGGTTTGGTATCCGCGTAACATCGCATAACCTGCTAGCGCCACGGGACCATAGTTAACACACACAACAAACCAGAAGATAGGCGCTAAATAGTAACGGAAGTTTATCCACAACAAGGCATTTTGTAGGGATTGTAAGCGAGCTTTCTCTCCGCTATCCATGGGTAAACCATGGATTAATGCTAACTCTTCTGCCATTTTATCGGTGGCATGGGCATCATTTTGGCGCGCAGCTTTAAGGTAGGCTCGATAGTGTTTACGAATCCCCCCGGCACCAATGCATAGCAGGCAAATCAGAATCCAAATCAACAACAGGGGGAAACCAAACAAGATATTCTGCACTAACTGCAAAATCAGCCATACCAAGGCCATCCACACGGCAGTCAGCAAAATAGTTTGTGCCAACGAAAAACGGTGTAAACGCGTGAATACGACTTCAAGGCGGTGGTCTAACTGCCAATGTTCGCCGAGTTTAAACAAGCGCTCCCATGCTAGCACCAGCAACAGCGTAAACAGTGTCATTAGCTCTTATTCTCCCTTTGCACTTAACCAGCCCTGGAAACAGGGCATATGCCTCCCGGCATGTATAAACCACACTATAAAACCAGGCAACAAGCAGCTGAGCTGCTCGACAACAAACCTGTGGTGAAGACTGACCAGCATCACGATGGCGATGTTAACTTCACCAAACTCTGCTGATACAAAGCCCAATCAAAAGCGGGGCCAGGGTCGGTTTTACGTTGTGGCGCAATGTCACTATGGCCCGTCACCCGATCAACAGTTATCGGATAATGAGCAAATAACAGCACACTTATCTCATTCAAACTCCGATATTGTGCGGGCGTAAACGGTAACATATCCGTTCCTTCCAGCTCGATCCCAATAGAAAAATCGTTACACCGCTCACGCCCGCCAAAGCTTGAGACTCCAGCATGCCAAGCGCGTTGATCAAACGGAACATATTGAATAATTTCACCATCACGACGAATCAGACAGTGGGCTGAAACTCGCAAGTGAACAATATCAGCAAAATAAGGATGTTCATCGGCATTTAGTGTGCCAGTGAAAAGCTGATCGATATAGGGGCCACCAAATTCACCAGGGGGCAAACTGATATTATGAATTACCAGCAGCGAAGGTACCTCGCATTCTGGCCGTTGATCAAAATGGGGAGAAACGACCCGTTTAACCCCTAAAATCCAGCCATTTTCTAACTGCATTGTTTATCTAAGCCCCCTAATAGTACACTTCAACTGGCTCTTTTATGGCACTTCAGCCAGCAACAGAGTAGCATGTTTGAACTATTATCTATCCGCCATTTCGGAGTTTTATATGCCGACCCGCAGCTATAATGCCGACAGCCGCCGTGCCGAGCTATTGGAACGAATTCAATGTGATATCCCTTTCACTGTTGCCCAAGCTTTGAGCGAAGACCTGGGTGGTGAGGTTAATGCAGATCGCGACCTCACCGCACAATTACTCCCAGCAGATAAACAGGCTAATGCCACGATTATTACGCGCGAAGCTGGTATCTTTTGTGGTCAGCGCTGGCTAAATGAAGTGTTTATTCAACTTGGTGCCCAAGTGACAGTTGAATGGTTAGTCAACGATGGAGACAAGTTGATAGCTAATCAGACACTTTGCCATCTGACTGGCCCTGCCCGTATCCTACTTACCGGTGAACGCACCGCACTTAATTTCTTGCAAACCTTATCCGGTGTCGCTACCGAGGTCAGCCGTTATGTGGCGGAGCTCTCTGGGTTGCATACGCAATTACTCGATACCAGGAAAACCTTGCCAGGGCTGCGTACCGCCTTAAAATATGCCGTCCTCTGCGGTGGCGGTAATAATCATCGACTCGGCTTATCTGATGCTTTCCTTATCAAGGAAAATCACATTATTGCTGCTGGTTCTATCAAAGAAGCGGTTGCTAAAGCATTTTGGATTCATTCCGATGTTCCCGTCGAAGTTGAAGTTGAATCCCTTGATGAATTGCAACAAGCATTAACCGCTGGCGCCGATATCATTATGTTGGATAATTTTACCATCCCAATGATGCGTGATGCTGTGCACATGCGTAATGAGTTGGCCAAGACCCAAGAGAGTGCTCAACTGGAAGTTTCTGGCAACGTTACGCTAGAAACACTGCGAAGCTATGCCGAAACCAGTATTGATTTCATCTCAGTCGGTGCACTAACAAAACACGTGACAGCTTTAGACCTGTCCATGCGATTTAAATAAGCCTACCAAATTATCTTCGGCCGATGATAGCCATTAGCAGACTCTAATTCTGTTTTTGCGAGCATCGCCGAAGTTATCTGTGATTTCACTGTAACAACCTAAATATTCGACAGCCTGCTTCGCAAATCAATGTAATGCCCCTGTTGCCATCAATTAAAAAGTTGCACCCTTGCCTTGTTTTCTCACACACAAGGAGAGTGACAAATGAATAAGCAACAGGGTTTTACCTTAATTGAATTAATGGTGATGTTAGCAGCTACAATACAGTTAATTGTTTACACTGACATTTCATTCAGAATAAAAACACATATCTAATTG
>NZ_JAZGQA010000252.1:0-5187 GCF_048593855.1 Yersinia sp. 2542 StPb PI | reverse complement strand
CGCGATGCAAAAAATAATCAGAGCAAAAAATGAGAAAATAAAAAAATTATATTTTTTTACATTTTGAGATCGCGAAACTTAAGAGTGTCATTATACTGTAATCATCTGGCGGTATTTTTCACACGGTGCATAGCTTAGGCTGTTGTTTATCACTGCGGGGATCGCTAATGCTAGAGTCCATGATTGGGCTGTTAAGACAAGACCACTGTTTTACCCAAGCAACTCGTTGTTACGAGGGCTCCCCCTCCGACTCTCATTTTCCAGCAGTACTGTCATTATCTATCCCTGATATATTTTTGTCTCCAGCGTTATTGTTTCAAGTATTCATGTCACGTAATAACTCCCTTGCGATATCGTTCTCACCCCAGACCTGTTTTTACCCACGTCATTTTGGGGCCTTGGTGTTGACGCTACTCGCATTTTTCATTGGCTATTATTGGCTGCGAAGGAAGCCAAAAACCTCATCCGTATGTGAAACATATACCCAAAGTAATTCGAGTTGCAGGAAGTCAACACACATGCAGCTTGAAGTATGACGGATATAATCGCGCAGGCAACCGCTGCTGCGGTAGGTGAAACAAACTGTAAGGTGCCACTATGGGAAGACAGAAAGCAGTGATCAAAGCTCGTCGTGAAGCGAAACGCGTAATTAGACGTGATTCACGTAGTCATCGTCAACGTGAGGAAGAAAACGTGACATCGTTAGTGCAAATGGGCGGTGTTGAATCAATAGGTATGGCACGGGATAGCCGTGATACCTCCGTTATTCAGGCGCGTACGGAAGCTCAAGGTCATTACTTATCAGCCATAGACAATAAACTGCTCATCTTTGCGACCGGCGAAGCTGGGTGTGGTAAAACCTTTATCAGCGCGGCCAAGGCCGCAGAAGCACTGATTCACAAAGAAGTTGATCGGATAATTGTGACGCGACCTGTACTACAGGCTGATGAGGATCTGGGGTTCTTACCTGGTGATATCTCTGAGAAATTCGCGCCTTACTTCCGCCCGGTGTATGACATTCTGCTGCGCCGGCTCGGCTCATCTTTCATGCAATACTGTCTGCGCCCAGAAATCGGCAAAGTGGAAATTGCGCCTTTCGCCTATATGCGCGGGCGTACCTTTGAGAATGCGGTAGTGATCCTCGATGAGGCACAAAATGTAACCGCCAGCCAAATGAAGATGTTCCTAACCCGTCTCGGTGAAAATGTTACGGTCATCGTTAATGGCGATATCACCCAATGCGACCTTCCGCGTGGTGTGAAATCAGGTCTCAGTGACGCGCTGGAGCGTTTTGCTGAGGATGAAATGATTGGTATCATCCGCTTTGATAAACAGGACTGTGTCCGCTCTGCACTCTGCCAACACACTCTAAATGCCTATTCATAACTCAGTGTTATGAATGGATGACCCGATAAAAAAGGGCAAGCGCGATAAACGCTTGCCCTTTGCTTATCCCCTTGCGGGCATGAAGTTACAGCATGATAGTCATCATATAAGCGGCAAATAGCGCCAGATGGGCGGTACCATTAAGTACGTTGGTTCTGCCGGTGGAAAATGATATTTGCGACAAAATCAACACGCTGACCATCACCACGATATGTGGTGCTTCCAGACCAAAGTTCAACTCTTGCCCGGTGATTACCGCAATCAAGGTAACCGCAGGAACGGTCAGTGAAATGGTTGCCAGCACTGAGCCGAAGAACAGGTTCATCGCACGCTGTACCTGATTAGCCAGCACCGCTTTTAACGCCCCTAATCCTTCAGGGGAGAGGATTAGCAGCGCAATCAGGAAACCGGTAAATTTAGCCGGTGCATTTAACTCAGTAAGCAGCGCTTCTAATGGGTTGGCATCAAATTTGGTAACGGCTATTACTGCTATTAAATGAATTAACAACCAAAATGTGTGCCACAAACTGCTGTGTGAGGATGGCTTACCATGGTGAGGGTCACTCGGGTCGTCACCTTCATCCTCATGTTCATACACAAACAGACTTTGGTGCGTTTTGGTTTGAATCAGCAGAAAAACACCGTACATCGCGGCTGAAATTGCTGCGACAACCAGTGATTGTGCCACGCTAAAGTTGCCGCCGGGCAGGGTACTCGGTAGCACCAACACAATGATAGCCAGCGGGAATATAGCCATCAGATACTGTTTAATACCCACCAGATTGACATGCTGGGTAGCAAATTTGCGACCGCCGAGCAGCAAGGAAACACCGACCAATCCACCAATCACAATCATGATGATTGAATAGAGCGTATCGCGCATCAGGGCCGGTGCGGCATCACCTGTTGCCATCATGGCTGAGATCAAACTGACCTCAAGCACAACAACCGACAGACTGAGGATTAACGAGCCATAGGGTTCTCCCAGGCGGTGTGCTAATACGTCAGCATGGCGCACTACGCTAAAAGCACTGCTCAGGATACCCACAAGTGCGATCAGGTTGATAACAATAACAGCAGCAAAATTGCTGGTATCACCCCAGATATTAAGAATGACCAATGCAATGATCGGCAGGATGAGGGAGTATTCGTGATGGCGAGATTTAGATCGGCCAGGATCATTTTGCGACTTCATTTCGAGAGCGCTCCTAATAACTTTACTGCATTAAACGGGCATTAGAGCCATTTAACGATAATTAAGTGCCATATTGTAGGCTAAGTAGCTTTAAGACTAACAAATAACAGGGAATTGTCGCAGAAAATTTACAAGGTTTTAACTGGAAAGGGTGAAAAAAATAGCGATGAAAACGGACACTACAGGGTAATGTCCATTGATTTTACAGATATTAATTAATCTTACTCGTCAATATTGTCCATAACTTCATGGCGCTTATGGTGATAATCTTCTTCATTCAGCCCTTCGCGCCAGTAGGGTACAGCATAAAGTTGCTGCCGCTCACACCCTTTTTCTCGGCGCAGATAACGGCGCAATTGCACCACCATGCTATCTTCTCCCGCCAGCCAGAATGTTGACTCTTCCATCAGCAGATTCAGCGCACAGAATTGGGTTATCACATCACCTGTTTTTTCCGTACCCCCAATGACCCAACTTAGTTCCAACCCGGCAGGTTTAATCAGATTCAATACATCTTGCGGGCTATTTACACGGATGATGGCATGGCCTTCGGCATTTGCAGGCAGGGTTTCCAGTAAGGCGGCAATAGCGGGCAGTGAGGAGGGGTCACCCACCAGATAGCTGTATGCCGCTGCTGGCAACATAGTTTCCGGTCCACCAGGATTAGTAATCCCTAACCAATCACCGACTTTGGCATTGCGGGCAAAATCGACCGCCGGACCACGGTGATCATGGATAGCAAACTCAATATCCAGCTCACCCAGTTCTGGGCGAGAAGCACGAACAGAATAGGTTCGAACAATCGGACGGACCTCGGCGGCAGGCCAGATTGGACCTTTTTCACCAAGTACTGGCAGTTGCGGCTGAGTTTGGCTCGCCAAAGGTAGGAAGATTTTCAAATGAGCGCCCACGCAATCAGACGGGTAATTCTGCAATGTCGGGCTATGGAAGGTGATTCGACGTAAATGCGGTGAGGTATCCACCACCTTTTTCACCTGAACCAGACGGGGTGGAACTGGGCGATATGCGGGTTTTGCTGCGGTTGATCCTGTGGTCACAGTTTATCCTTCTTATCCTATGATGTTTTATTCTTGGTCATCAGCCAGCAGAGGTTGTGGCTTATAAAGGGATAAACTATAACATCAACCAATGTTAATGATAATTATTTGCATAAAAAGAGTGCGATAGGCTGCAACGGCGCATTTGCCCCACAGATATGTAGGGCAAGATGAATTGATTGCTTAATTGATGGGGTTTACAATTGCCGTTCGACGAAAATGCAATCTTAAACGCAACATAGTGACCAGTGCGATAGCCATCACGACCATTGCAGCTAGCGGAAGTTGCTGTAATTGCAGGCCAAAGGCTAGCAAGGTGCCACCGAACCAGGCGCCCAATGCATTACCTAAATTGAACGCGCTTTGGTTAAAGGTTGATGCCAGATTAGGGGCGTCACGGGCCTGATCCACCACTAATAGTTGTAACATTGGGCACAAGGCAAAAGCCACAATGCTCCAGATAAACAATGTCAGTAGTGCCGGTAAATAGAAACCAATGGTGTAATGCAGTGCCAACAGGATAGCTATCAGTATGGCGATTAGCCGGGTCATGGATCCCACCAGGTTTTTGTCGCCTAAACGACCCCCCATCACGCTGCCGATGGACAATCCAATCCCAAGAATCAATAACACCACAGTAACGCCATGTTCAGAAACTCGCGTCACCTCGCGCAATAATGGTGCAATATAAGTGAAAACAGTAAACAGGCTGGCATTGGTTAATACTGATAGCAGTAAGGCGGTTTGCACTTTTTTCTGCATCAGGGTTTTGAATTCCAGCTTAGGACTGATTCTCTTCATCGGAATATTATTCGGTAACCAGGCGATCACCGCGATGATAGCTACAATACCAATAGCACTGACACCCCAGAAAGCGGCTCGCCAACCAAAAGCTTGTCCAACTGCTGTACCTAATGGCACACCAAGTACATTTGCCAATGTGACACCCATAAAGACTAATGCTATTGCCCGCGCCCGGCGGTTGGGTTGGACCAAATCAGTTGCGACCACCGATGCCAAACCAAAGAAAGTGCCATGGCAGAGCGCTGCAATAATACGGGCAGCCATCAATAAGTTATAGGTTTGTGCCAATGCACACAGGACATTGCCAATAATAAACAGGACAATTAAACCCAAAAGTGTGGATTTACGCGGGATTCGCGCCGTTGCCATAGCCAATAAAGGTGCGCCGATTACCACACCCATGGCATAAACAGAAACCAACATCCCGGTTTTAGGGATACTGACCCCCAAGTCATGGGCAACTTCCGGCAATAACCCCATAATTACAAACTCGCTGGTACCAATGCCAAAGGTAGCAATGGTGAGTGCGATAATAGCCAATGGCATGAGTAACTCCTGAACAGCCTTACATATATTAAAAAGGCTGAATAACATCAATATCAACTCACTCCCTGGCATGAATATGAAGGAGATAAAGTCTTGGCAGATGAATTTTATTAAGCGATTTTAGCACCGAGCCAAAAGGGCGTCTAACGGCAAAGTGCGATCCTCTGGGTAACTGACGCATCAGTAGGGGAGTCGGCG
>NZ_JAZGQA010000251.1:0-5283 GCF_048593855.1 Yersinia sp. 2542 StPb PI | reverse complement strand
TTGAGAGCAGAAAGGGCATTTAATATGTTTATGACTACTATCTAATATCAGGTATGAAGAAATTACACATATACTTTATTGGTTGGTCGGTCTAGACAGGGTCGTTTTATAAGGGCCAGAATTACCACCATCACAGGGTAAGCCAGAAATAGCGTTGCTTAAATTTTCTGGCTTAGGTAAGTAAAAGACACATATACACTTTTAGGGGATCGCGTATGTTCGAAGACCAAAACACATCGATCCTTGATACCTATTTTGGTACCCATAGCCCTTTTTGGCGACTGGCTTTTGATAGTCAAGCTTTAGAGTTGTCAGCGATTAAAGGGACTACAAATATTGCTATTCCCCTTAATTCAGTTCAAACAATGAAAATTCGGGGCTTAACCGGCATTACTGCCAGTTTAGATATTGAAATCGAGATTTATGGTAACCCACTTCATTTACATCTGGTGGGCCGTAAAGTTAATGACAAAGAATGGGGCGGAACTGCTTCTGCGTACGCGGATACTGAATCAGTAGCGCGCGATTTAGTAATGGGGCTTTCCTTTGCAGAACAAGTGGTTTCTGAAGCTAACTCAGTCATTGTGATTCTCGATAAAGATGGTTATGTACAGCGTTTCAATCACCTTAGCGAAGAATATACTGGTAAAAAAGAACAAGATGTCATTGGTAAAAATGTTTACGACTTGTTTATGACAGCCAAAGAGGGAGCCTCATCGCGTAAAAATATTGAGGGCTTCTTCCAGCGCGGTGCATCTTACGAAGTTGAGCGTTGGGTTAATACCGTAAAAGGAAAACGTCTCTTTTTATTCCGCAATAAGTTTGTTCACAGTGGCAGTGGCAAAAACGAGCGTTACCTTATCTGTTCTGGTACCGATATTACTAAAGAAAGGCGTGCTCAAGAGCGTTTGCGGATTTTGGCTAATACCGACATGATTACTGGCCTGCCTAATCGCCACGCTATTCATGAACGCATTAATAGCGCGATCCTAACTCGTGGTGATTCTTCGGTGGGGATTATTTACCTCGATCTCGATAATTTTAAAAAAGTGAACGACCATTACGGTCATATGTTTGGTGATCGCTTACTGAAAGATGTCTCACTCGCCATTTTAAGTTGTTTGGGTGAAAGTGAAATGCTTGCCCGGTTAGGCGGTGATGAGTTTATTGTTCTGGTCGAGAATGCCTCGATGAGCTTACTGGAGGCAACTACACAGCGTATTCTCAACCGCATGAAATTGCCCTTCCGGGTAGGATTGATTGAAGTATATACCGGGTGCTCTATCGGGATAGCACTGTGCCCTGAACATGGCGATACACTAGAGAATATTATCCGTAGCGCAGATACTGCCATGTACACCGCAAAAGAACATGGAAAACAGACCTATTCGATTTTTTCACAAGAGATGAATAAGAAAGTATCTGAATACGTCTGGCTAGATACCAATTTACGTAAGGGTTTAGAACAACATCAATTACAAGTTTTTTACCAACCCAAGATATCTGCCAAAACGGGTAAAGTTCATAGTGTCGAAGCATTAGTCCGATGGTTATCACCTGAGCGTGGTTTAATCGCCCCACTTGAATTTATCTCCTATGCCGAAGAATCCGGGTTGATCGGACCATTGGGAAAATGGGTACTGCAAACCTCAATGCAACAAGCGGTAGATTGGAAAAAACGTGGAATTAACTTGCGGGTGGCGGTCAATGTGTCAGCCAGGCAATTAATTGATGAAGCTATCGTAACCAGTTTTATTGAGTCTCTTGAATCCAGCGAATTAGAATCGAGTTTAGTTGATGTTGAATTAACCGAAAGTTGCTTAATTGATGATGAAGATGCAGCCATCAATATCATGAAACAACTACGTCACTTGGGTGCTCAGGTTCATTTGGATGACTTCGGCACTGGCTATTCTTCACTTTCTCAATTGGCCCGTATCCCTATTGATGCCATTAAATTGGATCAAAGTTTTGTTCGTGATATTGATAATAATCCTATTTCACAATCTCTGGTTAAAGCCATTATCGTTGTCGCTGAGGCACTTAAAATGCGGGTGATTGCCGAAGGTGTGGAAACTAAAGGGGAAGAAGAATTCCTGGATTCTATTGGCATTGATGAAAAGCAGGGATTTCTTTACGCCAAACCAATGCCCGCAGATGAACTGGAGCATTGGCTGGTAACACAACACCCTCACCTTTCATTGGATTAGGTGCATAACGTTATATTGCTTTTGGCATTGCCGAAGTATGCCGGTCTTGTAACGTAACCAACCGTTCGATATAGGCAATATCTTTCGGCTCAATAGAAAATGCAGAATCAACCCAATCCTCAGTGATATCCATCAGTTCTGAACGCGTTAATTGTAAAACACGTTGCCGGACCCTAATCATCGCTCTCATACCATTTAACTTCGGCCTGATCGTATCTATAAAGGTGCGAGTAGCAAGATAAGCATCTCCCGGCTGAAATAACTTATCAACTAAGCCACGACTCTCATACCATTCCGCTGCATGAGACTCACCCGTCCAAATCAATTGTTCGGCTACCCTCATTCCTGCTTTTCTGGCAACAAGCGAATACCCCCCCATGCCAGGAAATAGATTAAATGCAATTTCTGGGAATCCCATTCTGGCTGTAGTTTGTGCCAGAACAAAATGATGGGCTAATGCTGCCTCAAAGCCGCCACCTAACGCGCTGCCCTCAATCATCGCAATAGAGATAGCACCAGTATCAAAGCCACGGGAAGCCGCATGAACACAATCTACGCATGCACGCGCATATGCCATTAACGCTTCTCGTTTGCGGTTTTTGATCATATGCGCGAAAAAGTTTAAGTCCCCCCCTACATTAAACATATTGGGCACCACCGAACCCGTCACCCAAAAATCAAAAGGTAACTTTGATTCTTTAGCGGCTTGCGCGAGTGTCATAATATTTTCAATTAATTCCAGATTAAAACAAGGGCGCGGATGAGCGCGCAACAACATCCACATGGTATTACGCTCTTCTTCGTAATAGGCCGATATTTGAGATAAGTGGCCAGCCTCAGTAAAAGGGCGGCAGCTAGGAAGATTAATCATATTCATATTCCATCCAATGAGTTAGTTAAACACAAATAGTGCTATTTCTGCCGGATCCTCCTTGAGGAAGCGCTAAACTTGCCGGAGTGATGGCAACTTAAGCTGGCAGATAAATAGTGAGTCACCCAATGGATAAATGATGAGAAAAGCAGTAAAAATTTTAACAATACGCATGTTTAGAGCTGTGTTAAGGCGCTAAATAGAATATATATTGCCAAGGCGATAGAATTTCAGATGAAAAAAGCCTGCCGTTATGGATAAAATACTGGCTGAACTTTATCCCTGACGGATTTTTTATGCTGCAAATTCTGCACTTTCTTTTAGCATTGATGACTATTGCAATACTGGCGTTGTTAGCCAGTCGTGACCGAAAAAATATTAGACTGCGCTATATTTTTCAGTTATTGGTTTTAGAAATTGCACTGGCTTATTTCTTTTTACACTCAGAAAATGGCCTGGGTGCGATAAAGTATTTTGCTGGATTATTCGAAACACTGATGAAATTTGCCTCAGTCGGTACTAGTTTTGTTTTTGGCGGAATGAACGAACAAGGCTTAGCATTTATATTCATGAACGTTCTTTGCCCGATCATTTTCGTTTCTGCACTGATTGGGATTTTACAGCACTTTCGCATATTGCCACTCATCATACGGGTGGTGGGCACGTTGTTATCCAAAGTAAATGGCATGGGGAAACTGGAGTCTTTCAATGCCGTAAGTACATTGATTTTGGGACAATCAGAGAATTTTATTGCTTACAAAGGGATTATTGCTGATATATCACCACGTAGAATGTACACCATGGCAGCAACGGCGATGTCAACAGTGTCCATGTCGATTGTAAGCGCTTATATGACCATGCTTGAGCCAAAATTTGTAGTAACTGCATTAATATTGAATATGTTTAGTACTTTTATTGTTCTTTCTATTATTAACCCTTACCCTGTTACTGAAGAACCCGAATTAAAGCTAAACAAACTTCATGAAGACCAAAGTTTTTTTGAGATGTTGGGGGAATATATTCTGGCTGGTTTTAAAATCGCTATGATTATAGCCGCGATGTTAATCGGGTTTATTGCCATAATTTCTGCTATTAATGCTTTATTTAGTAGCTTATTCAACATCAGTTTCCAGGAAGTGCTGGGATATCTATTTTATCCACTTGCTCTGCTGATTGGCATTCCTACTCAGGATGCGTTACAGGCGGGGAGTATTATGGCTACCAAACTGGTGGCAAATGAGTTCGTTGCCATAATTGAATTAAAGAAAGTAGCAGCCGAAATGTCTCCACGTGGCTTAGGCATTCTTTCTGTCTTTTTAGTATCTTTTGCTAACTTTGCCTCAATTGGTATTGTTGCTGGTGCCATCAAAGGGCTGAATGAGCAACAAGGGAATATCGTTTCACGATTCGGATTAAAATTAGTCTATGGTTCAACCTTGGTCAGTTTACTTTCTGCCGCCGTTGCAGGACTTATTTTGTAATAAGGTAAGCTTTCATTCTAAGCCAAAAATAGGACTATCAGCCTTTTATCTCTCGTAAATTGGAGATAAAAGGCTTGAAATGAATGTTAGAAATCTACGCACACAGTAGTATCAACTCGCATGACAGATTCTTGTGAAAACTGCTGTTTATAGCGGGAGCGCAGAGCTTCAATGGCGTCTTCTTTGCCATCTTTATGAATAAGGACTAATGCCTTACTGCTTTCTTTGGCAACTTTTCCATTATTTCCTAACCATTGCCCCTTGGCATCGATTACGGTCAAGCCTTCATTGAAGCGGCTAGTCACATCATTATCGACAAAAGACTGCCATTCAGTGATAGAAATAGCGGGGCCATGAGGCCGATTCAAACCGAAGTAGAGTGTGGTTTGTGTCATTGACTCACCTTTAATACAGGCCGGAGGTACAACTTTCACCGCTACTGTGTTTGCATGACCAGCGCTATCAACACAACCGCTCAGTAATACCCCGATAGCAACCATACCGGCAAACAATGCCCCACGATAACGCAACGGATTAACACGATTGTCCATGAACAAATCTCACTGAAATAAAAGATAAAAACTACCATCCCCTGAATGACTCTGCAATCACGCAAGAGGATCATACAAGCGTACTGATGTACTCTCTCAGAGTTTTAACCTGCCATTTTTACCCTACAATTATTCATGCTTAATTATTAACAAATTCTTTTTTTATTTAT
>NZ_JAZGQA010000250.1:0-5323 GCF_048593855.1 Yersinia sp. 2542 StPb PI | reverse complement strand
CTATTTATCTATTTTATCTGGTCGCTAAATAATGTTTGTCTAAAGGTGCTATTACGGCGTCAGAAAATAACGTTTTTTTATGACAAAAACAATTGTTGAGCGCGGCGATTTGTATTTATTTTCGTCAGGATTAATTGCAGTACTAAATTAAACGGCGCTGCCAAAAGACAACGCCGTGGGTCGCTTTCTGCTGATTAGCATTTAGCTATTTGCTGGCAGAAAATGTTTACTCGCTTTTAGCCCAATAGCGGCGTTTGGCAGTTTGCAACTTCTCATAAGCACCTAGTAGTGCCTGATGAGCGGGTAAGGCTTTTAGATCCTCATCAACACTGAACAGGCCATTGAAGCGCGCCTCACCCACCAAGGCCGCTGAGGCTGCATCTACCGCCTCCTGACCATACATTTTCACAAAGGCAGTGTAATATTGTGCCGCTTCACGATCCGGCTCCTGAGTCAGTAACAATAGGGTTTGCAGGCAACGGTAATAGTTCGCCTGTTTTGCCGTAAAGACTGAAGAGTTAAAATCTTGCGTCCATTCAACCCAAATCAGTGCCTGCTCCAAATCACCGCCAGCCAATGCCAGCATGGATTTCAGTTCACCGACACGCAGGGTATACCAGCCGTTATCTTTACCCGAGGCGATACCCAGCAATTCACGCACGCGGGCGAAATCATCCAACCCTTCATCATCCAACTGCTGAATGAGCGCCAGATATTCCTCAGGCTGCGAGTCACTGCCGGGCAGGGCCAGCAACCTGTCTCGCAGATGAACACCCATGGTGTTGTTCGCCATCAGCAAATCTTCGGCAGGATAGATATCAGACCAGCCTGGTACCAAAATCCGGCAGGCATAGACACTTAAATGCTCATAATCAGCGATATACACTTCGGCGTTTTCTTGCTTGAAGATAGCCATCAGGGTAGCGAATTCTTCTTCTGTGCTGCCTTTAAAGCTCCAGTCCACAAATGGATAGTCGGCCTCGTCTTTGAACATATCCCAGCTGATCAAGCCACTTGAATCGATAAAATGGGTTTCCAGATTGGTGTGCTCTGCCACCTCTTCGTCATCGAAGGTCGGCGCGGTAAAGACGTCCAGGTCTTTCAGGCTACGGCCCTGCAATAGCTCAGTCACGGTACGTTCCAGCGCGACACCAAAATCAGGATGTGCACCGAATGAGGCAAAACAGGTGCCATTCGACGGGTTAAACAGCACTACGCAAATAACCGGATAAGCGCCACCTAGAGAGGCATCGTAAGAGAGAATTGGGAAACCTTCTTCTTCCAGCTTGGCAATGGCTTCTACCACACCTGGATAGCGGTTTAACACCGCCGCAGGGATCTCCGGCAAGCTGATAGATTCTGCGATAATACGGTTTTTAACTTTACGTTCAAAGACTTCGGACAGAGCTTGTACCCGAGCTTCATTGGCAGTATTGCCCGCAGACATGCCATTTGAGACATACAGATTGCCGATAATATTCATTGGAATATAGACGGTTTCTAAATCTGACTGGCGGGTAAATGGCAATGAACAGATCCCGCGTTTGGCGTTACCTGATTGCAAATCCACCAGATCACTGGCGACCAATTCCTGCTCTGGATCGTAAAACGCCAGCAGGCGCTCATCGAGAATGCCTTCTGGCAGCAAGTTATCTGCTGGGATCGGGAACCATTTCTCGTTGGGATAATGAACGAAATCCCCTTCGGCAATGGCTTTACCCAGATAGAAGTCAGCAAAGAAATAGTTGGTGGATAAGCGTTCGAAATATTCACCTAAGGCCGAAGCCAGTGCCGCTTTCTTGCTGGCACCTTTGCCGTTGGTAAAGCACAACGGGCAATCACGGTCGCGGATATGTACCGACCAAACGTGAGGAACCGGGTTAAGCCAAGAGGCTTCTTCAATATTAAAACCGAGGTCGCTCAGTTTTTGCTGAAAGCGAGATATTGAGTCTTCCAGCGCGGCGTCTTTGCCGGGAATAAAGGTTTGGGTCATTGTCGTCACTTTTTGGCGGTACTAAAAACGCGCAATCATACGGGGTTTTAGTTAATAGCTCCATGTATTCCTAAAGCGCAGCAAATGTCACAGTTTCAGTATGGATATTCCGCATAATTCACTAGCTTATAAATAACGGAGTCATAATGTGAAATCTATAAAGCTAACTGTCTTAGCCGGAATCTTAGCAGGGATCAGCGGTTCGGCCTTTGCTCTACCCAATATCACCCTATTGGCAACCGGGGGAACTATCGCCGGTGGCGGAGATTCAGCCACTAAATCTAACTATAAAGCCGGTAAATTGGGGGTTGATGCCCTGGTAAACGCGGTGCCGGAAATGAAAAAAATCGCCAATATTCAGGGCGAGCAAGTGGTTAATATCGGTTCTCAGGATATGAATGACGAGGTCTGGCTGAAGTTGGCGAAAAAAATTAATGCCGATTGTGCCAAAACAGACGGATTCGTGATTACACATGGCACTGACACTCTGGAAGAAACTGCCTATTTTCTTGATTTAACGGTGAATTGCGATAAACCGGTGGTGATGGTTGGGGCGATGCGCCCGGCAACTGCCCTGGGTGCAGATGGTCCGCTGAATCTCTATAATGCAGTGGTCGTCGCCAGTGATGCCAATTCAGCTAAACGTGGTGTGCTGGTAGCGATGAATGACCAAGTGCTAAGTGGCCGTGATGTGATGAAAACCAATACCACCTCGGTGCAGACATTCCAGTCACCGAATACCGGATCCTTGGGGTCTATTTATGACGGTAAAGTGAATTATCTGCACCAACCCGCGCCAAGACAACCCGCTTTCGATATCAGCAAACTGAGTGAATTACCAAAAGTGGGCATTATTTATAACTATGCCAATGCCTCTGATTTACCGGCTAAAGCGCTGATTGCTGATGGCTATAAAGGGATTGTCAGTGCCGGTGTTGGTAACGGTAACCTTTATCATTCTGTTTTTGATACGCTGGCAACGGCAGCACACAGTGGGGTTGCTGTTGTGCGTTCATCCCGTGTGCCTACTGGTTCTACCACGGAAGATGCAGAAGTTGATGACACCAAATATGGATTTGTTGCATCCGGCTCACTCAATCCACAAAAAGCACGTGTGTTGCTGCAATTGGCATTAACCCAAACGCAAAAACCGCAAGAGATCCAAAAGCTATTCCACGCATATTGATTCAATAAGTCTTTGACGGGGGCTTCGGCCTCCGTATCTGCTTTATTACCACTAATCTGAAATAAATCCGCCCATGCCGTCCGGCGACTATCTTTAATGAATCAAAAGTTATTGGGCAACTATAAATGCAAACATTTGATCTCAAACGAATGGCACTGGATAAATTCCCCATCGAATTCTTGGCCGAAGTGGGCATGCGCTGTTTATTCACCTTTGTCTTGGTTTTTTTATTCCTCAAACTGAGTGGTCGCCGTGGCGTGCGGCAGATGTCGCTATTCGAAGTCGTGATCATTTTGACATTGGGATCCGCTGCGGGTGATGTCACTTTTTATGAAGATGTGCCGATGTTGCCAGTAGTAATGGTCTTTATCTGCATTATGATTTTGTACCGCCTCTCTACTTTCTTGATGTCACGCAGCGAAAAAATACAGCAGTGGATGGAAGGGAAGCCGTTGATCATCATCAGTGATGGAATATTTGTTTGGGAAACCATGCAGCAGGAAAATATTACCCATGATGAGTTTTTTATGGAGTTGCGCCAACAAGGTGTCGAGCATCTTGGTCAGGTACGGCTGGCCATCCTGGAAGTCAATGGTGCAATCAGTGTGTTTTTCTTCGCGCAAGAACATGTCAAACCCGGTTTGCCGGTATTACCTAAATGCTGTGTTAACCCCTTGGTCACCATTGAAAAACCTGCGGAGTATGCCTGTAGCCAGTGCAGCCTGATAGTGGCGTTATCCAGCGGTGCAGAGAAAACCTGTCAACGTTGTGGTCACCACCACTGGGTTGAAGCTTTGGGCCATCAACGAGCAAAATGAGTCATCTATCGTGCGCTAACACCTTGGTTCGGTAGCTTTTGGTGAATAATTCCAAATTAATGACATGATAACGCACAGCCTGCTATCGCTGGGGTTGAGAGTTTCTCCCTTGCCAGTGAATAACCGTTGCAGCAGGCGGACTCGGATGATAAAACCGAGTAATGATAACGATGGCAATCTCAGTTGAGTGTGGTGAGGGGAAATGACACAAGTTTATAATTTTAGCGCAGGGCCTGCGATGTTACCGGTTGAAGTTTTACGTCGTGCGGAACAGGAATTACGTAACTGGCATGGCTTGGGGACATCGGTGATGGAGATCAGTCACCGGAGTAAGGAATTTATTCAGGTTGCTGAAGACGCAGAAGAAGATCTGCGTGATCTGTTACGAATTCCGGCCAATTATAAAGTGTTATTTTGCCATGGTGGCGCGCGCGCGCAGTTTGCCGCAGTGCCATTGAATTTACTCGGCGACAACAACAGTGCTGATTATATTGACGGTGGCTATTGGGCACACAGTGCAGTCAAAGAAGCACAAAAATACTGTGTCCCTAACGTTATCGATGTGACAACCCACGATAATGGTCTAACGGGTATTTTGCCGATGAAACAATGGCAGTTGAGTGATAATGCTGCTTATGTACATTATTGCCCAAATGAAACCATTGATGGGCTGGCTATCAAAGAAGATCCGGATTTTGGCGATAAAGTTGTCGTTGCCGATTACTCATCATCTATCCTTTCTCGCCCGATTGATGTCAGTCGCTATGGTGTCATTTATGCAGGAGCCCAGAAAAACATCGGTCCCGCTGGCCTGACAGTGGTTATCGTGCGCGACGACTTATTAGGTAAAGCTCGCACTGAATTGCCATCGATCCTTGATTATAAGGTGCTGGCCGATAACGATTCCATGTTCAACACGCCGCCAACTTTTGCCTGGTATCTCTCTGGCCTGGTGTTTAAATGGTTGAAGGAGCAGGGCGGTTTGGTTGAAATGGAAAAACGTAATCAGGCGAAAGCTGATCTATTGTATGGTGCGATCGATAAGACCGGTTTCTATCGCAACCAGGTGGCTCACGCCAACCGCTCTTTGATGAATGTGCCATTCCAAATGAAGGATGCCTCCTTGGATAAAGTGTTCCTTAGCGAGGCACAAGAGCAGGGTTTGCAAGCCTTAAAAGGCCATCGTGTTGCTGGTGGGATGCGGGCATCGATTTATAATGCGATGCCAATTGAAGGCGTTAAAGTCTTAACAGATTTTATGGCTGACTTTGAACGCCGCCATGGTTGATTCCTCCGGGCGGATGTTTGTCTACTCAGACTGAGTAT
>NZ_JAZGQA010000024.1:0-34092 GCF_048593855.1 Yersinia sp. 2542 StPb PI | reverse complement strand
CTTGGCGCCTTTCAAGCATAAATCAACCTATCTGCCAGACAACAACTGACAAACTCTCCTTTCGCCGCCAATTAATTAGCAGCCATAAACATTAATTCTGCTATTAATTATTACTGGTGTGTTTTTTTGCACACGCCATAAGCAGCGCTTTTAAGCTGCCAGACAAAAATGATCAGGTCATCCCTGGCGGGCAGGAACTAACAGGAGTCAGAATGTTGTTAAAAAAATGGAACAAACCCTTGGCTGTATTGGCTTTACTGGTCAGTGGTACACTGCATGCGGCCTCTACACCGGCGGTGGAAGCAAAACATGGCATGGTGGTGACCTCGCAATATCTCGCTTCACAAGTGGGAACTGATATTTTAAAAATGGGCGGCAATGCCGTTGATGCCGCAGTGGCGGTGGGATATGCACAGGCTGTTGTAAATCCATGCTGTGGCAATATCGGTGGGGGTGGTTTTATGACCATTCACCTTGCCGATGGAACTGACACATTTATCAACTTCCGTGAAACTGCACCAGCGGCTGCCAGCGCCGATATGTATTTAGATAAAGAGGGAAAAGTCACTAAAGATGCCAGCTTGTATGGTTATCTGGCAGCCGGCGTCCCTGGTACGGTATTGGGAATGGATAGCGCGCAGAAGAAATACGGTAAATTGACGCGCCAGCAAGTGATGGCTCCGGCGATCAAACTGGCCCGTGAGGGCTTTGTACTGACGCGTGCCGATACTGACATTCTGGACACTACCGTCAAACGTTTCCGCCAAGACCCTGAATCCGCGCGTATTTTCTTGCGCAAAGATGGTGAAGCACTGCAACCGGGGGATCGTTTAGTTCAGGCTGATCTGGCTGAAACCCTTAGCGCAATCTCAGAGCAAGGGCCGGATGCCTTCTATCAGGGCAAAATACCGCAAGCAGTAGAGGCGGCGGCGAAAAAAGGTGGCGGTATTTTGACAGCCGCTGATTTCGCCAACTATAAAATCACTGAAACTGCACCGATAACCTGTAGTTATCGCGGTTATAAATTTGTTTCCTCACCACCACCCAGCTCCGGTGGGGTGACATTATGTGAAACTCTGAATGTGCTGGAAGGCTATGACCTGAAAAGCATGGGCTTCAATTCCGCGGCTTACATCCATACCCTGACAGAAGCTATGCGCCATGCTTATATGGACCGTAATACCTTCCTCGGTGACCCCGAGTTTGTTAAGAATCCGATTGATCGCCTGTTGAGCAAAAGCTACGCCGCCGATATCCGCAAGCAAATCGTTGCCAACAAAGCGACTCCCTCGGTAGAAGTACAACCGGGGATGCAACCCCATGAAAAACCAGAAACCACCCACTACTCTATCGTCGATAATGAAGGTAATGCGGTCTCCACGACCTACACGGTTAACGGCCGCTTTGGTGCTGTGGTGATTGCCCCGGGTACTGGCTTCTTCCTGAATGATGAAATGGATGATTTCACCGTCAAAGTGGGCGAGCAAAACCTGTATGGTTTAGTACAGGGGGCAACCAACTCCATCGCCCCCGGTAAGCGCCCACTATCGTCTATGAGCCCAACATTAGTGACCAAAGACGGTAAGACATTTATGGTGTTAGGCTCTCCGGGTGGCTCCAGAATTATCACCATCACCCTGCAAACAGCCCTCAATGTCATTGACCATGGCATGGCACCACAAGAGGCGGTAGATGCACCACGCATCCATCACCAATGGCTACCTGATGAGGTATATTACGAACAACGTGGCGTATCCGCAGATAGTCTTAATCTGCTAAAAACCATGGGATATAAGATGGTCGAACAGAACCCATGGGGTGCAGCCGAGCTGATTCTAGTGGGTTTGGCCGGAGTGGAGGGTGTCAGCCCGGCCAACTCGGGGAATGACTCGGCAGTTTCCGGCAAAGTTCGTGAAGGCTACCTGTACGGCGCTAACGATGTCCGTCGCCCAGCAGGTGCCGCCATCGGTTACTGATAGCTATACCCGTCATACTTCAAGCTGCATGTGCGTTGGCTGCTCTCAATCCCCAGAATCACTTACTCCAGTAAGCTCATCGGGACTCATTCGCTTGCCGCCTTCCTGCAACTCGAATTATTTAGGCTATATAGATATTGATTAACAATGCTATTCATCCCCCATCAATGTATTGGTGGGGGAAATTTACTGGCTTATTGATATTACCAAGGCAATGTATGCCCCTGGTAATCAATAAAACCGTGACCGCCCTTACCGGAAGCGTGCTCAATTTGGTCGACCACGCCCTTCACACTGGTCGTAATGGTCAGGGGTGCCGCATCCCCGCCCATATCCGTTTTTACCCAACCTGGATGAATCGATAGCACCGTCAGAGCCGGATCGGCCACTTCAGCAACCAAACTACGGGTCATCATATTTAGTGCGGCTTTACTGGCTGAATAGAGAGGTTTATGGCCGGAGGCATTATGACCAATACTCCCCAACTGAGAAGACATAAAGGCCAATACACTTTGAGTTGGATTACGTTGTGTCAGCAGATGCTGAGCGATACGGATAGGTGAAACGGCATTGGTTTGGAATAATTCCAGAATATCTTCCGGTTGCGCCTCAAGAGCTGATTGATGTTCCGGCCCAGAGATACCCGCATTAACAAATATGAGGTCGAATATCTGCCCCTGTAGCTGCGGCAAAAACTGCTTAATACTTTCAGGTTTATTAATATCCAATGTTAGCCAATGGGCGGCATGGGCTGCGGTATCTTTCGCAGCACCGCGTGTCGTCGCAGTCACTGACCAACCACGGCGATTAAGTTCGTCAACCAGCCCCAGTCCCAAACCTCTTGAGGCGCCAATGATCAATGCCTTTCGTTTAATTGTGCTCATATCATTTTCCCTTTGCTGAATGTTACCTGCCCACTGTTTGGTCAGCCATACGATTACCTATCATATATATAATATCTCAACAAAAGGAAAAGCGGCGCTTGGCCGCTTTTAATCGCTATCACTGCTGGCTAACGATTAAGTTAGCGCTCACCAACACCACGCCACAAAGTGACACTCTCGCCAGCCAAGTGCAGATTGACGCCTGACTCAGTGCCATCCAGCTCGGATGAGCCTTCCAGGCGCAGCCACTTAGCGACATTGAGTAAAGGGGATGCTGGCAACGAAACATTGATATCACTAATACGTTGTATCGCGACCATCACTCGTTCACGTTGGTAGCTACGAATAAACACCAAAGTGTCACCATTGGCATAAACCACCTGACAACCACCACGCCGCAGCGCCATGCTTTTGTGCCTTAGAGCCGCCAGCCGTTGGCATAATTTCAACAGGTCATTATCCCATTGAGCCTCATCCCACGGGAACGGTTTGCGGCAGAACGGATCATTACCACCATCAAGACCAATTTCATCGCCATAAAATAAGCAAGGCACACCAATCCAGCTAAATAACCACACCAGCGCCATCTGCATTCGGGCTTTGTCATTATTCAGTAGGGTTATAAAACGGGCGGTATCATGGCTGTCCAGTTGATTAAATAAACGCAACTGATGGCCGTGCGGCAATCCGGCTCGGTACTCATCCATCCAGTAGGCACAATCCTCAGCCTTGAGTTTTATCGGATGATAAGCCACATCCTGGCCCGCTAAAAAGCTACGCACCGGTAATGCAAACCCCATGTAATTCATTGCCGAATCTTCTACACCGGCATGTAACCAATTACGTGCGTCGCCAAAGTGTTCCCCCAGAATATAGGCCTGCGGATTTTCCTCTTTTGCTGCCTGATATATACCGGTCAAATGGCGCAAATTCCCTTTCGCTCCGCCGTCCTCCCCCAACATATGCACCACATCTAACCGCCAACCATCAATGCTGTAAGGGGGGCGTAACCAATAACGCACCACACTACCGTCGCCCCGATAGATTTGATTTACCACGTCCTCACTCGCGAAGTTGAGTTTCGGCAAGCTGGCATTACCTTTCCAATCCAACGCCCGCCCATCGGGGAAGAAATTAAACCAGCCACGATAAGGTGAGTCCTGATGATGACAAGCCCCATTATCCCCTTGCTGGTGCCTATCAAACCAATGATGGGAATCACCGGTATGATTAAACACCCCATCAAGTACCAATTTTATGCCGGCCTCACGGGTAGCCATACGTAATTGCAGAAAAGCCGCCTCACCGCCCAGATAGGGATCTATCTGATAATAATCTTGCGTATCATATTTATGTACGCTGGGTGCGGTAAAAATTGGATTTAGATACAACGCAGTAACGCCAAGTTGTTGTAAATAAGTGATTTTTTGACTGATACCCGCCAGATCACCGCCATAGAATGTTGAAGCGGCATTAGTGTCATCCAATGGTTGTTGCCATGCACGACGAGCCACCGAATGACCCGCAGCGTGATGATAATAGCTCGCATTTTGCATGCCGTGCTCACCCTGACTACTGGCAAACCGATCGGGGAATATCTGATAAAAGACTTGGTCGGCCACCCAGTCGGGGCCACTGTCGGGCATATCAATGGCAAACTGAGCCAGTTGCGCCGGAGGAACCCGCGAGAATCCCAGCGGGCCGAACCATTGTTGGTCGTCATCCCATAACAGTTTAAAACAGTAGCGCCGTGTAGGTTGCCCTTCATGTAAAGGCAGCGTCGCGCGATAACACCAAAAGCCATCACGCTGTTGGCCTTTCATCGTCAGTAGCCATTCTTCATTATCCGGTTCGCAGCGTAAGAAAACCTGTGCTGGTAATGTGTCGCCATGCAACCATTCACCATGCAACCATAAAGTAATCTGTAATGCGTCGCCTCGCTGACGAACAAAAGGCGGGACCGGAAGATGCCAACCACTAAGCATAAAATTCTCCTGCGTTAACCAAAACCATTCCTGTTAAGGCTATCTGGTGCAGACATTAACGCCGCGACACATTCACCTGAGATAGGCGATTTATCTGAATATACAGCTCGCCGATATAAATAATGTCATGTAGTGGCTGCTTCCCCCTCATCTGTCACTATAAATATCAGGGATGAGATTGGGGGAGGAGAAGTATGGGGGTAAATAGCAGAATGCCCCAGATTGTATAGAGCAAAAAAAGCCGAGAAATCTCCCGGCTTGATAGTAGGTATTGACTCAGTATTACTCAGTTTCTTTGGCAAGCTCTCGCTGTTTCTTTTGATGGCGCACTTTCAAGTAATACCCCACCAACAACAATGCAATCCACACTAACCCTACATACAGTGAAATGCGGGTTGTCGGGAACCAGCCAATCAGAGCGATGATAAACACCAGGAAAATGATTGCCAGCACCGAAGTAAAGGTACCGCCACGCAGTGGGAAATCCAGCGCCTTAATCTGTTCTTTGCTTAATGAACGCCGGAAACCAATCTGGGAAAACAAAATCATGATCCATACCCATACAGTGGCAAAAGTCGCCAGCGATGCGATAACCAGGAACACATTTTCCGGCATGATGTAGTTCAGATAAACCGCAATCAGCATGGCAAACATCATCACCAACACCGTCACCCAAGGCACACCACGCTTGGATATTGCCGCAAAGGCTTTTGGTGCATGGCCCTGTTCCGCCATTCCGTTCAACATACGCCCGACACCAAAGACATCACTGTTAATGGCAGATAATGAAGCGGTGATCACCACAAAGTTGAGAATACCTGCCGCAACGGTAATCCCCATATGCTGGAAGGTCAGTACAAATGGGCTACCGTTCGTGCCCACCTGATTCCAAGGGTAGATAGACATGATGACAAACAGGGTACCGACGTAGAATACCAGGATACGCCACGGCACTGAGTTAATTGCTTTCGGAATGGAGCTTTTTGGATTTTCAGCTTCCCCGGCAGTAATACCGATAATCTCAATACCACCATAAGCAAACATCACCAGTTGCAATGATAGGATCATGCCGACATAACCGTTACTGAAGAAGCCGCCGTTAGTCCATAAATTATGAATACCGGTCGGCTGCCCACCGTTACCAATACCCCAAATAATGATACCAAACCCGGCCAGAATCATGATGATGATGGTGGCAACTTTAAAGAACGAGAACCAGAACTCCAGTTCACCGAAGACTTTGACGCTCATCATATTAACTGCGCCAATAATCAGCACCACACTCAGCACCCATACCCAATGAGGCACGTCCGGGAACCAGACCCCCATATAGATACCGAAGGCGGTCACATCAGCAATAGCAACAATCAAAATCTCAAAGCAATACGTCCAGCCGGTGATATAGCCCGCCATTGGCCCAAGGTAATCTTGTGCATAGCGCGAGAAAGAGCTGGCCTGTGGGTTATTCACTGACATCTCACCCAACGCGCGCATGATGATAAATGCCACCACGCCACCGATCAGGTATGCCAATAACACACTAGGCCCTGCCATTCTTATCGCATCAGCCGAACCATAGAATAAGCCGGTACCTATTGCTGACCCTAATGCCATAAAGCGGATATGACGGGTCGTCAGGCCCCGTTTCAGCTTATTTTTGACTGGTAATTCCATGTACATTGCCCCGTCTTTTTTCAGCAAAAAGCCACGGGGATGAGCCGTGGCTAAAAAAATCCTATGGCTGTGCCGTTATTGCTTAGCAGCAACTTCCTGGCGACAGCAGAGGCGATCGTACAACCCTACGACGACGAATACCAGCAGGGAAGGCGATAACCACGCCAGACCTTGTTCAGCCAATGGCAGATGCTGAGTCCATTCAGGCAGGAAGTGCGCGAAGGTAGAAGCCTTCACCGCATCAAGAATACCGAACAGCAAACTAACCAGCATAACTGGAGCCACGATACGTGAGGCATGATGCCACCAGCGCAAAGTAAAGCTCATCAAAACCAGCACGATGCATGGCGGATATATCGCTGTCAGCACCGGAATGGAAATCTGAATTAGGTGACTCAAGCCCAAATTCGATACCATCATTGAGAAGATACCGAGAATGAATACCAGCGCCCGATAAGACAGCGGCAAGTACTGAGCAAAGAATTCAGCACAGGCACACGTTAGGCCCACAGCGGTCACCATACAGGCAATGAAAATCAATGCGGCCAGGAACACACTGCCCAAACCACCAAAGGTGTGCTGAACATAAGCATGCAACACGACTGCGCCATTCTGTGCGTCAGGCGTCAGGCTGCCACTGCCGCTGCCAAGTTTAAACAAGCTCAAGTAAACGAGCGTCAAACCGATACCGGCAATCAATCCTGCCCAAATGGTATAGCGCGTCAGCAGCCCTGCGGAAACCACTCCACGCGAACGGGCCGCATTGACGATAACGATACCAAAGACCAAGGCACCCAAGGTATCCATGGTCAGATAACCATTAACGAAACCAGAGGAGAAAGGCACGTTCTGATAGGCATCAGTGGCTGAAATCAACGGACCGGCAGGCCAAATCAACGCCGCGATACCCAAGATAGCAAGCGCCAGAATTTTCAGTGGTGCCAGAATATGACCGACGGTGTCCAGCAAACGCCCCGGATAGAGCGAAATTCCAATCACCAGCGCGAAATAAACCACACTATAAATAAACAGCGGCAACGGGCCATCACCCGTCAAAGGGGCGATGCCCACTTCGAAGGAAACTGTTGCGGTTCGTGGCGTGGCAAACAGTGGGCCGACAGCCAAATAACAGACGGTAGCCAGTACCAAACCAGCACTACGGCCAATTGGGCTACTCAGGGCATCAATCCCCCCGCCCACCCGGGCCAGCGCGATAATGGTAATAACCGGTAAGCCAACTGCGGTTATCAGGAAACCAAGAGCTGCCCACCATACATGTTCACCCGATTGTAAACCAACCATCGGCGGGAAGATGATGTTGCCAGCTCCAACGAATAAGGCAAAGGTCATAAAACCTAATGCCATAATATCTTTAGACGATAAACGATGACTCATAGTGGTGTGTGTTGCCTAAGTTAAATGGCCAAAAGGAAAAGTTCTAAGTTGTGGCCTTCCCGACGTGATCGAAACGATACAAAGCTCTGATAAACGCAAACTCCGGCGGTTAATAAGCAATCTATTTCGTCAGTATGCAGTGTTTTTGAAGTTATTTGCAGGTGGAATAGGCCAACAACGGCGCTAAGTAGACCGTTTATAGCGGAGAAAGGCAAGTCGGGATCATAAAAGCAGAATCATCATCCAGATAATTTTATCAAACCAGTTAATCATGCCATGTTTTGAGAGATACACGCCATATGATTTGTATTATTTGTAGCCAGTCGTTAACAATTTACCGCCAATCTGGTGACCAATACTCAGGAGAGACTGATCGTTTTATACGCAGAGATAATGCCAGATTGGATAAACAAAAAACGACTACTGAAACACCTTAATCAGTAAAAACCTAACGCTTTTCGGGTCTGAATCAGTACCTCGGGAGGTAGGGGTAAATAGCCATCATGGGTGACCCTTTTTTGCCCCTCGGGCGATAGAACCCGCTCAAGGAACGCCGCAGTCAATGGCTCCAGTGGCTGGCCCGGAGCTTTATTGATATAAATATACAGATAACGTGATAAAGGGTAGCGGCCATCTTTAACATTCTCAGGTGTTGGCATCACAAAATCCTGCCCCACCGCCGCCAGTGACAACG
This sequence comes from Yersinia sp. 2542 StPb PI, assembly GCF_048593855.1. Taxonomy (NCBI): domain Bacteria; kingdom Pseudomonadati; phylum Pseudomonadota; class Gammaproteobacteria; order Enterobacterales; family Yersiniaceae; genus Yersinia; species Yersinia sp. 2542 StPb PI. The sequence goes on along the minus strand of NZ_JAZGQA010000024.1, from coordinate 25,484 downwards.
GTTTAACACCACTATTACGAAAACCAATACTGGCATAGCCAATGCCATTCAATGAGCCAGCCACCGCCTGTACCACAGAAGCGGACCCAGGCAACTCATTGACATTATTTATAAAATCACCATCGCACAACACCTTATGTTTGAAGTATCCATAGGTCCCCGAAGCTGAGTTCCGGCTATAACGTTGTAAGGAACGCGCCGCCCACGCCCCTTCCAATCCCAACTGACCAAAGCGCTGAATTTGGTGTGGCTCTCCACATCGGCGATTTTGCGAAAAAATAGCATCAAGCTGCGATAAAGTCAGTTTGTTCAGTGGGTTATCCTGATGAACAAACACCACCAATGCATCAACTGCCACAGGAACTGCCAGTGGCGGATAGCCATAACGTTGAATAAATGCGTTGATCTCACCCGCTTTCATTGGGCGGCTCATCGGCCCAAGCTGGGCGGCACCGACAGCCAACGCCGCAGGGGCAGTAGAGGAACCTGCCGCCTGAATTTGCAAATTAACGCCAGGATAGTGATGATTAAAATCATCAGCCCACAAGGACATCAGATTGGCTAAGGTGTCAGAACCCACACTGGAGAGGTTGCCTGATAAGGTATTGGTGGCAGGCACGGAAGCCATCGGCAAAACCGCAACCGGAGGGGACAGTACCGCTTCAGATTGCGCTAAAACGGCATGGCTAAACCATAACATGACATGCAACAACGTCAGTTTTGCCCATTTCATCAGCTTGGTATCCATGCAGTTTTTAGGATTTGACTGCATTCTCGGCTAAAACTGCGGGAACAATCAATCGATTCGGCAAGGTAAAGATAAATCGAGTCCCCAGACCGATTTCGCTCATGACCTCTAAACGTGCATCGTGATGACTCAATGCATGTTTCACAATTGCCAGCCCTAACCCACTGCCCCCCGTTTGCCGTGATCGGGCTTTATCCACCCGATAGAACCGCTCCGTTAGCCGTGGAACATGTTCAGGACCGATTCCCGGCCCATTATCGCTGACCTGAAATTGTGCACCTTGTGGAGTTTGCTGCCAACACACCTCAATTTGGGTACCAACAGGCGTGTGATTGACGGCGTTATAAACCAGATTTGATACCGCACTGCGCAGTTGGTCTTCGTTGCCAAACACTTTTAATTGGTCGTTAACCCGGAAGGTAATCTCATGTCGTCCGTTACTGAGAGCCTGAACTTCATGCTGTAACACTTTCAGCATCAACGGAATATCCACCCGCTCATTCATATCCACATTAGGTGCCGCTTCAATTCGTGATAGCGTCAAGAGCTGTTTTACCAACCCATCCATTCGCTTAGTCTGCTCTTGCATGGTCCCCAGTGCTTTATCCCGTAATGGCCCAACCAGTTCTTGGTCATTCATCATTTCCAGATAACCTTGCAACACCGTCAGTGGCGTACGCAATTCATGACTGACGTTGGCAAAGAAATTACGCCTTGCGCCTTCCAACTGCCGCATCTGGGTAACATCACGGGCAACCATCAATAATTGCCCTTCTGAATAAGGCATCACACGAAATTCGACGTAATAACCATTGTTCAGTTGCAGAGTCAACGGGCGGGAGAACTCTTGTTGTTGCAGATATTGGCTGAATTCCGGGTAGCGCAATAAATTAAGGATGTGTTGGCCGTTATCCTCCGGCCAACGAAACCCTAACAATTGCTGAGCTAAACCGTTACACCAGAAGATATTGCCATCAATTGTAGTAATAACGACCGCGTCAGGCAATGATTCGGCACCACTGCGGAAACGTTTGATAAGCAAAGCCAGTTCGCGCCGACGCCGACGATTTCGCAACTGCATTTGGTACAAGCCGTAAAATAAAGGCTCCCAGCTCCAGCGACCAGCAGGTGGTGTCATGCTACGGTCTAACCACAGCCAGTGAGATAACTTAAGTTGATTATAGAAATTCCAAACCAGCGCCGCGACAGCTGAAATCAGCAATAGCCAAGGAAGATAGCCGATGAAGGCACCCAGGAGTAATGCAGGCAGACAAAAAAGAGCCAGCTCGAGAGCCAGCGTTTTCCATGATAAGCGTTCTAACACAACGAATTCTCCGGCACTGAAAACTCAGTAGCGCGTTGAGAAACGGTATCCAGTTCCCCGGACAGTTTGTACCATTCTGTCATGACCATCAATTTCAAGCGCCTTGCGTAGCCGACGAATATGCACGTCAACCGTACGATCTTCTACATAAACGTTAGTGCCCCAAACATAATTAAGCAACTGTTCACGGCTGTAAACGCGCTCCGGGTGGGTCATAAAGAAGTGCAATAACTTAAACTCGGTCGGCCCCATATCCAGCGCTTGCTCATTGGCCATAACCCGATGTGAGGAAGGATCAAGGCTTAGCCCTTGCATTTCAATAACTTCCTCAACCGCCATCGGCGATATTCGGCGCATCACTGCTTTAATACGCGCAACCAGCTCCTTCGGCGAAAACGGCTTGGTAATATAGTCATCTGCGCCCACTTCCAAACCGCGCACCCTATCCTCTTCTTCGCCACGGGCCGTCAGCATCATCACCGGAATATCTCTGGTCAACGCTTCACGTTTCATATGTTTAATGAACTGAATACCCGAGCCGCCAGGTAACATCCAGTCCAACAGCACTAAATCAGGGAAAGGCTCCGACAGACGAGTTACTGCGCTGTCATAATCTTCGGCTTCTAATGGTTGGTAACCATTCTGTTCCAACACAAAGCACACCATCTCACGGATTGGCGCTTCATCTTCCACCACAAGTATGCGTCTTGCCATCATCAACCCTGCCAGTATGTTAGTGGTCACTATTTGATTTCGGGAGCCATTATGCGTCAGTTTTGTGACATTTTTATGAAAAACATCACGCTTCTACTAGCAATAAGCATAGTGATAAATTTCATGATAATTGCAAAACACAGCAGTCAAGTTTGCGAGACGTCTCGGAGATTTTCCTCATAGCCTTTTTTTAGCCGCGACATCCGGCGGGCAGCGTTTATAATCAGCGCCATTATCTTTGACTGATAACCTGCCGTGCGGGAGATTTATGCGCATTATTCATACCTCTGATTGGCATTTAGGCCAGCATTTCTTCACTAAAAGCCGCGCTGCTGAGCATCAGGCATTTCTGCACTGGCTCATTAATCAGATCGAAGAAAATCAGGTAGATGCGCTAATTGTAGCAGGTGATATCTTTGATACTGGCTCCCCGCCCAGTTACGCCCGTGAGCTATATAACCGTTTCGTGGTTGAGCTCCAACCCACTGGCTGTCAGTTAGTGGTATTGGGGGGGAATCACGATTCTGTGTCAACACTGAATGAATCACGGGGTTTGCTCTCTTATCTCAATACCACCGTTATTTCGTGCGCCAACAGCAATCTCGATCAACAAATCATTATTCTAAAAGACCGCCAACATCAACCTGCGGCTCTGCTATGTGCGATCCCGTTCTTACGGCCAAGGGACTTAGTCACCAGTCAGGCGGGTGAATCTGGAGGGCAAAAACAACTGGCTTTACAAGAAGCGATCGCGGGTCACTACCAGGCACTGTATCAGCGGGCGGTTGAACTGCGTACCGAACTGGGTTTGCCACTGCCCATTATTGCCACCGGGCACCTGACTACCGTTGGCGTCACCACGACAGACTCGGTTCGCGATATCTATATTGGTACATTGGATGCTTTCCCCGCGCAGGCATTTCCACCAGCAGATTACATTGCTTTAGGCCATATTCATCGCGCCCAACAAGTGGCTAAAACTGAACATATCCGTTATAGCGGCTCCCCCATTGCTCTCAGTTTTGATGAATTGAGCAAGGAGAAAAGCGTCTATCTGGTGGAGTTCCACCAACAGGCACTGGCATCAGTTACCCCTCTCTTCATCCCACAATTTCAGCCAATGCAATTAATTAAAGGGGATTTAGCGCAAATAGAGCAGCAACTGGTTCAATTCTCTGAGCATCAAGGCTTACCCGTATGGCTAGATATAGAAGTTGCCACCCAAGACTATCTTACTGATATCCAACGCCGTATTCAGGCTCTGACCACAGAGCTACCGGTTGAAATTGTATTGTTACGTCGCAGTAAAGAACAACGTAACAACAGTATCGAGCGGCAGGAAAAAGAGACACTCAATGAGCTGAGTGTTACCGATGTGTTTGAACGCAGGCTGGCGCTGGAGCCAGACTTAGCCGAGCCGCGCCAACAGCGGATGCGTCAAATGTTCAATCAGGTGGTTGATGACATCACGCAAGATAAAGATGCCGCACAGGAGCAGCCTGCATGAGGATTTTAAGCTTACGTCTAAAAAACATTAATTCTCTGCAAGGGGAGTGGAAGATAGATTTCACCGCCGAACCTTTTGCCAGCAACGGTTTATTCGCTATCACTGGCCCGACAGGCGCAGGTAAAACCACACTGCTGGATGCCATATGCCTTGCGCTATACCACCAAACACCACGTTTGACTGTCACGCCCAGCCAAAATGAGCTAATGACACGCCACACAGCGGAGTCACTAGCCGAAGTTGAGTTTGAAGTAAAAGGCATCTGCTACCGTGCATTCTGGAGCCAACGGCGGGCAAAAAACAGCCCGGAAGGCAATCTGCAAGCCCCTAAAGTTGAGTTGGCGCTATGCGACAGCGGTAAAATCCTGGCCGATAAAGTGCGTGATAAGTTGGAGATGGTTGCAGCGATCACCGGCCTGGATTTTGGCCGTTTCACTAAATCAATGATGTTATCGCAGGGGCAGTTTGCTGCTTTTCTCAATGCCGATGCCAATGACCGTGCTGAATTATTGGAAGAGCTAACGGGGACTGATATCTACGGGCGGCTATCTGAATATGTCTTTGAGCAACATAAACAAGCCAAGACCAATCTGGATGCTTTACATCAACGAGCCAGTGGTATTGAACTGCTCAATGAAGAACAGCGCTTGGCATTAACGCAACAAATCGATGATCTCCACCAACAAGAAAAGCAGCTTGTTTCAGCACAATCAGCGAGTCAAAACCAAATAAACTGGTTAACCGGCTGGCAGAGACAGCAGCAGAATCTACAAGAATATCAGCAGCAGCAAACAATTATTGAACAAGAATATCAGCAGGCACAACCCGAATTACAACGGCTGGCCCGTAGTGAACCGGCTGAGAAGTTGCGCCCTTTACTGCGTGACTGCTCACTCAGCCAACAGGATGTGCAACAGACACAACTGCGTATCACCGCGCTGACCCAACAGCAGCAACAGCTTCAGAGCCAACTAACCCCCCTGGCTCAAGCTCTGGAACAAGCCAATACCGCACGCCAACAACAGGCGGCCAAGCAGCATGAACAAGAAACACTGATTGAGCAAAAAGTGGTACCGCTGGATAACCTTATCGCGCAACAACAGCACTCATTAGCGCAATTTGCCACTCAATTGCAGCAATTGCGCGGCAAAGAACAACAAAGTAGACAGCAACTTGAGTTAAATGAGCAGCAGTTGCTAAAAATGCATCAGCGCCTGCAACAATTAGCTGAATATGCACAGCAATATCCCCACCATCAACACTGGGTAAAGTACCTACCGTTATGGCGCGAACAGTTCCGCCAATTGCACATACAGCACCAGCAGTCAGTGGCTAACGAGCAGCAATTACAGCAGCAAGCCTTATTACTGAGCAACTTGCAACAGCAAGCGGCCACATTAAATGAACAGGATAAACAGCAACAGGCCGTATTAGTACACGCGGCCTCGCAAGCAGGTAGCATCCAGCAGCAATTAGCAGCATTCGAGCAGCAACAGCCCGCAGCACAATTGCGCCAACAACTTGACGAGTTGCAGCAACAGCGACCGGCCCGGCAACAACTCGCCACATTATCGCCTTTAGCACAACAAGTTCAGGCACAGCACGATAAACAGCAGCAGCAATTCGCCAGCCAACAGCAACAATTAAAACAGCTTGAACAGCAGTTAGAAGAAAAACGTCAGCGCTACAAACATCAAAAACAACATCAGGCTGATCTGGAAACCTTGTGGGAACGCGAAAATCAGATAGTCAGACTGGAAGCGGAAAGAGCCAAACTCCAACCGGGAGATGCCTGCCCACTATGTGGCGCATTGGATCACCCCGCTATCACTGAGTATCAGGCGGTAAAACCGTCGGAAACAGCCGAACGCCTCGAGAAACTGCGCCGTCAGGTTGAACAGCTCGCCACTGAAGGCTCAGAATTAAGCGCGCAAAACAACAGTATGCAGCAACAGCAGCAGCATCTAGAGCAAGAGTTACAGCACAGCCGCCAGCAATTGGCCGATTATCAACAGCGCTGGCAGCAGCTGGCGCAACCTCTGGCGTTGACATTTGCATTACATGAACATGCAGCATTAATGGATTGGCTGGAACAGCAGGAACAATCAGAACAACACTGCCAGCGGAAATTGGCTGAATATGAGCAGCTAAACCAGCAATACCAACAAGCTAAAGATGCTCTGGCTCAAGCAGAACAGCAGCAGCAAAAACACTTGCAACAACTGGCATTAATCACTCAGCGCCAGCAAGATACTCAGCAAGCCCAGCAGAAACTGCAGTTACAGCATCAACGCCAGCAAGATGATTTAGCTCAGATGCGCCAAGACTTCAATAATAGTTTGGCTGATTTATCATTATCAGTACCAGCAGCAGACCAGCAGCAGAGTTGGCTGACTCTGCGGGAAGAGGAACACCAGCGTTGGCAGCAGAATCAGCAAGAACAACAACAGTTGGTTCTGGGGCAAAAAACACTGGAAACGCGGATTGAAGAAGAGCGTCGCCATTTACAAGAGTGCGTTGACCAATTATCGGCGCTCACCCAACAACACCAACAGGCTGAAACCCTATTACAACAACAGAGTCAGCAACGTCAGGCACTGTTTGGTGATATCAGTACTACTGAGGCTCGTCAGGTGTTGCGCCAACAACAACAACAAGCCGAGTTGATACAACAGAATGCGGCAGAAATCCTGCAACAGACTCAGTCCCAGCTAAACCGATTAGCGGGGGAGCTGGCGGGCTTAGAGCAACAATATCAGCATAATCAGCAGCGCGCTGCCACCGCTCAAGCTCAATTACAGCAAGCACTGGCGATCAGCGAGTTCGAGGATGAAGCCGCCTTAAACGCCGCACTGCTGGATGAAGAGGAAAGGCAACGTTTGCAGCAATTAAAACAGCAATTGAGCGAGCGACAACAACAAGTCAACATCCGCCAGCAACATGCCAATGAAGCGCTGGAGCAACTATTACAGCAGTGTCCGGCGGGTGTCGATAAAGCATCTGAATTGGTGGTATTGCAACAGCAATCAGAGCAATTGTTGATGCAACTAAAGGCCAATACATTACGGCAAGGCGAGTTACGCAATCAATTAGAAAGCGACACAGCGCGCCGTAGTAACCAGCATGCACTGTTTGAGCAAATTGAGCACAGTCAGCAGCAATATGAAGATTGGAGCTATCTCAATCATTTAATTGGTTCCAAAGAGGGTGATAAATTCCGCAAATTTGCTCAGGGTCTGACACTCGATCATCTGGTTTATCTGGCAAACAACCAGCTCAGCCGCTTACATGGCCGCTATTTGTTACAGCGCAAAACCAGCGATGCATTAGAGCTGCAAGTTGTGGATACCTGGCAGGCGGATGCAATACGAGATACCCGCACCTTGTCTGGGGGCGAAAGCTTTTTAGTCAGTTTGGCGCTTGCTCTGGCGCTGTCGGATCTGGTCAGTCATAAAACCAGCATTGACTCTCTGTTTCTTGATGAAGGCTTTGGTACGCTCGATGCTGAAACACTGGATACTGCGCTGGATGCTCTGGATAGCCTGAATGCGTCGGGCAAAACCATTGGAGTCATCAGCCATGTTGAAGCAATGAAAGACCGGATTCCAGTGCAGATTAAAGTGAAGAAAGTCAACGGACTGGGCGTTAGCCGCTTAGACAGTATCTTCCAGATAAAATAGTGTCACGCAGGTAAAGTAAAACCGCATATTAACTAGCGTCATTAGCAGCAAACGAGTAAGTCCCGATGAGCTTACACCAGTAAGTGATTCGGGTGCGCGAGAGCCGCTAACAACGCTGTAGTGTCAAGGATGCTGGGTAATAGCAGGCCACAACCAAGCGGCCCCACGCACACCACTAGAATCGCCGTGAAGTGCTTTGCGCACCGGGGTCTGGCACTCACCACCAAATACCCATGGGCTGATTAGCGCGGGCAAGGTTGTATATAGCCGCTCAACATTGCTCATGCCACCTCCTAATACCACCACATCTGGGTCAAACAAGTTGATGACATGAGCTAACGACTTGGCAAAGCGCTGTTCATAATGGCTCATTGCTTGCTCTGCGATGGCATCCCCTTGTGCTACTAAGGCGATAATTTCGTGGCCTTTAAGCTGTTTGCCACTCATACGAAAATAATCTGTCGCAAAGCCGGTACCGGAGACAAAAGTCTCAATACACCCTTTTTTACCACAATAGCAGGCTACTTCCTGTTGATATTGCCGCTCTTCATCATTTTGCCACGGTAAAGGGTTATGGCCCCATTCACCCGCAATACCATTGCCGCCGGCATGTACCCGGCCATCAATAGCAATACCAGAGCCACAGCCGGTACCAATAATGGCCGCAAATACCAGATGTTTCCCCGCCCCCGCACCATCGGTAGCCTCTGATACCGCCAAACAGTTAGCATCATTTGCCAATCGCACTGGGCGGGAGAGTAGTTCTGATAAATCCTTATCTACCATCTGACCATTCAGCCACACTGAATTGGCATTTTTTACTTTGCCTGTAAACGGAGAGAGAGTCCCTGGGATACCCACCCCCACACTCCCCTGCTGGCCCGTCGCCTGCTCCGCATCTGCAACTAACGTTGCAATCGCCTGCAAGGTATTTTGATAATCGTGGCGGGGTGTATCAACCCGTTTACGAAATAACTCCTGCCCGTCGTTGGCCAATGCGATGACCTCTATTTTGGTGCCACCCAGATCTATACCAATGCGCATAGCGCTTTACCTCATTGACAGGAAAATTCATTGTTGGTGATAACCGATTTTATCAAAAAATAAGGCCCTGCTTGCCAAAAACGTGACGACAATAAGAATCTTCTTCTTTCAGTTTGGACAATACACCCCTGTGACACAATCTTTGTCGCCCGCTATTTTGCATTCTGTCGTGTTTGAATCCCTGTGGATTAAAATAGCGCTCAGCAGATGAGCGGTCGGCTCTGTTTTTTTCTTATTCTTTTTACTAGGGGCCGAGGCGTCAATTCGTTATCATGCCGCCCTGCGTTTGATTAACTCGCGCGCTCCAGGCGCGCCCGAGCCAGGGATAACACTATGTTGTGGTTTAAGAATTTAATGGTTTACCGTTTGAGCCGGGAAGTTTCACTATCTGCGGATGAAATGGAGAAACAGTTAAGCGCCCTCAGTTTCACGCCGTGTGGCAGTCAGGATATGGCAAAAACGGGCTGGGTATCACCGATGGGGTCGCATAGCGATGCATTAACCCATACGGTTAATGGCCAGATCGTCATTTGTGCCCGCAAAGAAGAGAAAATCTTGCCATCACCAGTGATTAAGCAAGAGTTGCAAGCCAAAATTGAGCGCCTGGAAGGTGAACAGCATCGTAAACTGAAAAAAACTGAAAAAGACGCATTAAAAGATGAAGTTTTGCACAGTTTATTGCCACGCGCATTCAGTCGCTTTAACCAAACCTTTTTGTGGATTGATACCGTCAACGATCTGATTATGGTTGATGCTGCCAGCGCTAAACGGGCTGAAGACACCTTGGCATTGTTGCGTAAAAGTCTGGGTTCCTTGCCGGTGGTACCACTGACCTTAGAAAACCCTATCGAGCTGACGTTAACCGAGTGGGTGCGTAGTAAAGAATTGCCCGCCGGATTTGCGCTGATGGATGAAGCTGAGTTGAAAGCCATTCTGGAAGACGGCGGCGTGATCCGTTGCAAGAAGCAGGATCTATTCAGTGATGAAATCGCAGTACATATTGAAGCGGGCAAGCTGGTCACTAAACTGGCACTGGATTGGCAGGAACGCGTTCAATTGGTTCTGTCCGATGATGGCTCACTCAAGCGCCTGAAATTCGCTGACACGCTGCGTGAACAGAATGATGATATTGATCGGGATGATTTTGCGCAGCGCTTCGATGCCGATTTTATTCTGATGACCAGTGAACTGGCCGCCTTAATTAAAAATCTGATTGAAGCCTTGGGTGGCGAGGCTCAGCACTAACTTAGGTGCATAACACAGCTTAAGCTGATATCGCCCTTTCGCGATGAGAGGGCGAGTATCCGAATTCTTTAGCTCAAATATTTACACAGATACGAAGATGCTTCAGCAACTTGCAGGTTAAACTCACTTTCCCCTGGAATGTAGAAGGTTTCACCTGGCTTAAACACTTCCCAGCCAGCCGAACCAGGAATCAGTACTTTTAAGCAGCCGGTGATCACCGTCATTTCTTCCGCTTTAGCCGTACTGAAGGTGTACTCTCCCTTTTCCATCACCCCAACGCTAGCTTGCCCAATGCTGTCACTGTCAAAACCAATAGATTTCACTTTCCCGGTAAAATACTCATTAAATTTCAGCATAGTTTTGTACCCGCGTCTTAATCAAGATTGAGCTTTCATATTAGGGTTTCTATAAACGCTCTGTCACTGATTATTATGGCGAAATGGGATCATCGCCGGATTCACTCCCGAAGTTGTGGATAAAGCGTACAATTTAGCGGCAAATTGCCCTATTGGGGCGGGTAAATAGCTGCCATATGGTTGAAAATTAGCCATAGCAAACACCTTCACAGTTGTCGTGAAGGCTCATTTATCGAAATAAGAGTGGCATTAGAGGTTGCGTAAGATGTACAGCGCCAGCGAGGTTTCAAAAATCACAATCAATATTGACCAGAACGCTGGCATAAAATTGGTGTGTTGGTGAATAAAGGATTTGAAGGTTTTCATCGGCCCGCCTTGATCGGCCTTGCCTTAAGGGGCATTTATCAACGCAAATGATTTACGCTGAAATGATTACGTAGATGATAATTGTACGCTTCGTATAATTATCAGGCAATCAGGTGGGCTAATTATTCATCGGATAAATTACGCTTACTTTCCCAGCTACTTTACGGTTTCATCAGTCAAAAGCTGCAAAATTTGTTCAACAACATCTTGCGGCGCTTGAGTCGCATCCAGCACATAGTGGGCAACCTCTTGATACAGAGCTTCCCGGCTAGCCAGCACATCCTGCATTTCCTCTACGATCGGTTTGCCTGTAAGACTTGGTCGCTGGGCATCTTCCGGGTCTTCGGCTAATCGTTCAGCCAACACATTCGCTGATGCGCGTAAATAGATAACCTGCCCATGCTTACGCATAAAAGTACGATTCTCAACAGCGAGCACCGCACCACCACCGGTTGCAACAACAGTTTTAGGCGCAGTGACAGCCTGTAGAGCCATACTTTCTCGCTGGCGGAAACCCTCCCAGCCTTCGCGAGCAACCACTTCAGCAACACTCAACTGTGAGGTTTGCTGCATAAACAGATCAGTATCTATAAAACGATATCCCAACGCCTGTGCCAACGCCTTCCCTACCGTTGTCTTACCCGCACCGCGCGCGCCTACCATGAAGATAGTCTGTGTCATTACTTGAAAGTCCTTTCGCATCAACTTCTGAGGATAAATTCTCGGCATCAAAAAATTGGCCACTATTGTCGACCAGCTAAATAGGATTAACACTCAGCTCTACACTGTAGATGCGAATCATACCGATAATTAAGGGTAGTGCAAACTTTACAGCATCGTAAAATTAACGATACACCATTAGCCATTCAACTTTACTGCCAACCTCCCAAGATTGCCCCTGCTGCGGTGGCAATCAATCTGGTTGGCAATAGACAAATTAGGTTTGAAGGATCCACTGTAACTGTCATAAAGAGAAACTTTCGGTGTCAGCTTATAGACCACACCGGTACGAGGGATCAATTGACTATCAGAGCTATCGGGATTGATGACGAAAGGCCGCCCTTTACCGGCGAAAGCATCAAACTGATCGAAACGTAAACCTGCCAGTACAACCTACTTATCTATCAGTTCAATTGAATTGGGAAGGCATTTGGATGAGAGCGAGAAGTCGCTGAAAGTCACACTCAAGCGTGTATTTGATCAATACGATTGGGCTTTTTGCCTGATAATCCTCTGGCAAACCAGAGGCTATTGCACAGGTAATATGAGGTGACTATCAAGGTTAGACCATTAACGGGGCTGACAAATATACACCAATGCAGGAGGGAAATTACGTACCACGCGTATCTTTTTCCACGTGAAATAACGAGATAACAGTGGCTCGGAAAGGTGGCTGTATTGAAATAAGACTAACACTCCGCTGTTAGCGCGTAAGCGCTGCTGAGTTTGCTGCAATATTCTAATACTGATCTTGGTTGGGATCGAGAGTAATGGCAAACAACAAAATACCACATCGTAATTCTGATCCAACTGTTCAGCTGAACGATCAGCTACCTGCAAACGTAAATCTTTGATCTGGTGTAATGCATGAACAAAGTGTGGCTGAATCTCGTAGGCCTGTAAGTGAGACTTTGCTGACATATGTGACAAAATACGCTTTGTCAGTACACCATCAGCAGCCCCTAATTCAGCAATATTAAGGTTTTGGGTCCAATCTACCTGATTCAACATCGCCTGACATAACCAAGGCGAAGAAGGAGCTAACGTACCAACGGTACGTGGTGAGGCAATAAAGCGCTGTAAATAGGAAAACTGACTTTTAAAATTACGCCGGACAGTGTTTAGCATAGCCTCTCCTCGGAAACCCGAATGGACCACAATAACACCTTATATTTATTAAGAGCGCATTAAGATTGCTCTAAGAGTTAATTATTTTTAGCAGATAAATTGATAGTACCGATGGGTAATAATGAAATGTACAGTCTTAGGTTAACAATGACCCACTATTGTTAACCTATGTTTAGAGTCTGATTAAAAAAATATTGCCATATCAATATAGTATCTAAATATTTCACTCACACTAACTTAGGCTTAGAACATTAACGATAAATCTCGGCACTGGCGTTGTAATGGCTGGAATCACCAGGGTTACTGATACCAATGACCCGATAGTGGCTGGCACCATCAGCGCTCGCTTTGGTATTCAATGCTGATTCCACATCCATCGGTGAACCGCTAACATTAGAAAGAGAAATCACCCCCATACTTTGCAATTTAGTGGCTTGTTCTGAGCTAATTTCTTGCGCGGCCAGAGTGGCGAATGAGGTGGTAGTAATAAGTGTAGCGATGATAACAGGTAATAGTTTCATAATATGCTCCAACTGACGGGTTATATGTAACGTCTTGGTGAGGTTAATTATGGGCGGACTAACGCAAGGTGACGTAATGCAATGTAAAGAAGCTCAATCATTGTGAGAGTAATAAGGAGAAAATAAATTAATTTGTGTCATTAGAAAAATAAATCACAAATATTTATGGGCAATCGTCGATGCATTAACACCGCCGCCTGCTGGTAGACCCTATATATTGCAAGATGCAGGCGGCTTGAAAGGTGATGGGGATCAGTCACGCTTTGCTACAATCATCATAATATCACTGGTAAATGAACCATCAGTTTGGATCTCATAATGCTTAATGACACCATCAGATGCTGATTTTTGTAACTCACGGATCGCGATAGCAAAATGCTGTGGAGTACGCATTCTGGCAATCCAACTACTGAACTCCAAATAGAGTCTATCGGAGGTGACCTCATTTATCACTAACCCGGCATCGGTCACTAGTGCCAGCCATTCGCCGGGAGAGTAATTTCGCACATGTGAGGTATCACGTAACACCTCCACGGTCTGCAAATAAATATCCAGCACCGGATGACCGGGGGAAACTACATCCATAAAGATTATCTTTCCGCCGGGGCGTAATACACGTTTAACTTCTCGTAATGCTTGGCCGACATCATGCCAATGATGGGCAGAATAACGGCTGATAACAATATCAAAACTCTGATCATTAAACGGCAATGACTCTGCTAATCCTTGCTGTACTTCAATATTAGTCAGTTCTTTATCTGTTGCCGCCTGACTGACCACTTGCAACATTTGCGCTGAAAGATCATAAGAAACTACAGATTTCACCACTGCCGCAGCGGTAAAACTGGCATGTCCGGCACCACATCCAAGGTCAAGTAAACGGGCATCGCCATCAGATTGCAATAGTGTAGCCAGACGCTGTAAATCTTTACCTTGAGCGTGAACCGCACTGGTCAGATAAGCATTGGCTTGATCGCCAAATTGCCGCTCAACGGCATCTTTATGGCTATTCTGCATGGTCATTACATCCCCTTTTATGGTTTAACCTTCTGATTTACTTTATGTATCTTATTTCCTACAAAACGTTACTATGTTTATCTCGAACTAAATCTACTATATACACAAAGCTATTGGAGTTGTAGGCAGACCGCAAGTAAACGCATCTCCATAAGCTTATTCAGGGGTGAGATCGCCGCTAACCCCCTTAGCACTTCAAATACCAAGGGAATATTATGGTCACACTCAGAGCAATGCATACCGAAGAGCTAAACGACTATCGGAATCTCTTTATTAGTGAGTATGCGCAAGATTTATCATCCAATAGTGGTTATAGCATCGAGCAAGCATTGGCTCATGCAACGCAAATTTTTGATGGTTACTTACCAGAGGGTGTTAATACTCCCGGTGACCGTCTGTATTGCATCGAAAATAAGGATGGCGAGAGCGATAATAATGCACTGGTGGGTTATTTATGGTACGGCCAGGCTAACAATGACAGTGCAGCTTTTATTAAAGATTTCTATGTTCTGCCGCAACATCAGCGTAAAGGCTATGGTTCTGCGTGTTTACAGGAATTAGAAAATATACTGGTCGATCAGGGCATATTTGAGATAAAGCTGCGGGTCGCTGCGGATAATCCACAAGCGAAAAGATTGTATGAACAAATGGCATTTGTAGTAACAGGATTTAATATGTCCAAATCACTGGCAAGAAAACCATAGGGATAAACAGGCGACTACGAGGTGAAAGACAATAAGCAGATGGCGCTTGCATCACTGCAAACGAAAAATAAAAGCCGGAACATCGGACTAACAGTTCATCAGATGGTGGCCTGCGTTAAACTGCTTTATCGTCGCCCATCTGTTGCAGTTGGTTTTTGTAAGATTTCACTTTTTGGCGTTTCTTCATCCAAATGGAAAACGATACAACAAAAATCCCGCCCGCCAGTGTTAACACACCTAACTCATGCTGATAAAACAGCATTATAATGAAATAGATAGCAGAAATGATTGCCACCCATTTAGCCGAATGACCAATAGAGCTTTTCTCATCAGTCAGACGGCGGATACTCTCTTCTTCGCTAATTCCCATGCGCTACCTCCTTAGTGACAAGTTTATAATATTGGGGCAGTTGCATGATAATTCAACATATTTTTCAGTTTTTATTTTGTTCAGTCAAGATAGTGCTAATTGACTACCCCGACTGAATCGATATTGGTTATAAAATAATAATCAGTTCGTATTCGCCACCATCCAGAGCAACTCGTACCCCGTCGGATTGATAGGCGAGTGCTAAACCATTCAATGTCGCCGAACTAATCCCCTGACAGCGCTGGGCCGGACTTTCAACACGAATAACATAGCGCGTATTAGCCAGATTAACCGTCGCCTCAAATCCCGGCCAACTGGCGGGTATGCAAGGATTAATCACCAGTTCCCCGCCTTCACGCCGGATCCCCAGAATACCTTCCATACCCGCGCGCTGCATCCAGCCCGCAGAACCGGTATACCACGTCCAGCCACCGCGCCCAACATGAGGTGCGACTGAATAGACATCGGCTGCGACCACATAGGGTTCGACTTTGTAACGCGCAATCCCCGCAGGGGTATTGCCATGATTTATCGGATTGAGCAATGCAAACAGGTTGCGGGCCTTATCCCCCTCACCTAATTCAGCAAAGGCTAAAATCACCCACATGGCAGCATGGCTATATTGCCCCCCGTTTTCCCGTAAACCAGGAGGATAGCCTTTGATATAACCAGGATCATCTGGCGTTTTGTCAAAAGGCGGAGTGAATAGCAGTGCCATCCCATCATCGGGACGAATAAGATGTTGCTCCAGTGAAGCCATTGCTTGTACGGCTCGTAGTGGGTCTGCGGCCCCCGATAGCACCGCCCACGACTGGGCAATAGAGTCAATACGGCACTCGTTGCACGCTTTAGATCCCAGCCAACTGCCATTATCAAAGGTTGCACGGCGATACCAGTCGCCATCCCATGCTTCCCGCTCTAATGCCTCGATTAAACCGCTGAGATGCTCCTGCCACTGCCTGGCCCGTCGAGGGTCACGCTTGCTCGCTAACGGAATGAACATTTTCAGCGTTGCCACCAGCAACCAACCCAACCAAACACTCTCCCCTTTTCCCCCTTCACCGACTCGGTTCATGCCATCATTCCAGTCACCGGTCCCCATCAGCGGTAAACCAAGCTCTCCGGTCAATTCAATGCATTGATCCAACCCTTTGGCACAATGTTCAAACAGTGAGGCGTTTTCCTGTGCCACCAGTGGCTGGAAGAAAGCATCGTGTTCGCCTGGGTGCAATATCGGCCCTTCGAGGTACGGTACTGTTTCATCCAGCACACCGCTATCACCGCTTGCAAGAATATACGTGGCGGTGGCAAAAGAGAGCCAAACCCGGTCATCAGAGATGCGAGTTCGCACCCCCTGCCCGGAGTGAGGCAACCACCAGTGCTGTACATCACCTTCGATAAATTGTCGCCCGGCGGCGCGCAATAGGTGATGTCGCGTCGTATCCGGTTGAACAAAGGTCAGCGCCATGCCGTCTTGTAATTGATCGCGGAAACCATAAGCGCCACTGGCCTGATAAAATGCCGATCTTGCCCAAACACGGCATGCCAGCGTTTGATAAAGCAGCCAGCCGTTGAGCATGATATCCATCTGTCGATCCGGCGTTTTCACCTGGATAGCCTTCAGCAAGGTACGCCAGTAATCGGTGACGTCACTCAACACCGCATCCAGATTTGCCGTACGGTAACGGGTAATTAAAGCTTGTGCCTCACTCACTGAAGCACACTGGCCGATAAACCACACCACCTCTACCTGCTCGCCCACCGCCAGTTCAATCGTTTGTTGCAGCGCACTACAGGGATCAAACCCGGCACCGGTCGTACCGGAAAGCGGTATTATTGCCGATAGGGCTAACGGTGCAGAGCTGTCTCGATAATGTCCAAGGAACTCGCTACGATCGGCGGTCCAGCTAGTTTGCTGTCCATTTAAGTCAGCGAAGGAAACTCTGCCGGGGAAGGCGGTGCTCCAGGGATTTCGCGCCAACATGGCACCGGTTGGTTCATCCATTTCGGTAATAATAAATGGCCCGGTCGCCCCGCGAGAGGTCGCCAGTACCCATTCGGCATAGGCGGTCACCGAGATACGCCGTGGTTTATCCGACATATTGCGCAATGTCAGACGGGATATCTTGATAGGATCCGCCAGCGGCACAAATTGCAGCAGCGTCATGCCAATACCATTAGCCTGATGCTCAAACCGACTATAGCCATGACCGTGGCGGGCGATATAGGTGCCACCATCGCGGATCGGCTGTGCCGTAGGGCTCCAGAGTAGCCCAGAGTCTTCATCGCGCAGATACAGGCATTCGCCAGAGGAATCGATAACGGGATCATTGAGCCACGGCGTTATCTGGTTTTCTCGGCTATTTTCAGCCCAGGTATAGCCACTACCGGTAGCCGAAACCTGAAAACCGAAGGTCTGATTGGAAATTACATTAACCCAGGGCGCGGGGGTATTTTCCCCATCATTCAGGCAAGTTATATATTCCTGCCCTTGCAGGTCAAACCCTCCCAGACCATTAAAGAACTCCAGATTTTCAGGTAAGGGTAATAAGGTTGCCGTCGGCAAGTTAACCGGTTTGACCAGTGAGAAACTGACTTTCTTATCGGCTGTTAATAACTTTTTATCCTGTGCTAACAGGCGCTTATCTGATGTGAATAACTTTTTATCCGTTGCGAACAGCTTTTTATCCGAAGGAACAATTTTCTTGTCCAGAGTGAATAATAGATGGTTGAGTTGATTACCCAATGTGCCATAGCGGGCTGATAACACCACCCGAGCAACCGAACGGAGTAGCGATCGAGTCTCTGCACTCATCAGATCAGCACGCAAGGCATAGGCCGAACCTTGTCGTAGCTGATCACCCAAGTGTGGTCGTGACTGGCTACTGCGCACTGCGGTTTCTATAGCGATTTGCAAATCTTGTACATAAGAAGACGCCCGTTCATTGATGATAACCAGATCAACCGCCAAACGTTTCATGCGCCAGTATTCATGTGCGCGCAGTAATTGCCGCACCTGATCAATGTCTTCGATATCATCAATACGCAGCAGAACTATCGGCAAATCACCCGATATGGATTGAGTCCATAATACTGATTGGATCCCTGCACCACGTATGATAGTTGTCGATGGCGAACGGAAGCGGGCATCGGCATACAAAATAGGCGCGGCCAGTTGCTGAAAATCTGCCGCCTCCTCAGCTTTAATCTCCAAATGGCGTAACTGCACCTGTGCCTGGGTCCAGGCCAATGTTTTAGCACGGTCATACGCACTGCGGTCACGGTGTTTATCCACCATATCCAGCAAAGCTTCTTTCGATGAAGCAATCAGTGTCCAGAAGGAAACCGTAACGGTCTTGCCCGCCGGTACCAGCAAGCTCTGGCGCAGTGAGAATATCGGATCCAGCACTGTACCCACAGTATTTGACAGTGCCACTCCCACTTGCATGGCAGCCGAGCTAATAACCCGGTTACCGCGACCAATAAACTTGGCCCGATCCGATTCATATTGCAGCTCACTCATCGGCAGGCCATCAGCAACCAAGAAATGCGCCGCCCAGACTTGTGGTTCTTGTGCTGTTCTGGGCCGCCGCGTCGCAATTAATGTACCCAATTCCGCCAGATATTCAGTAACCACAAACATTTTGGCGAATGCCGGATGCGCACTGTCTGCTGCGGCCGCAGTGAGTACCACCTCAGCATAAGAGGTCAGTTCAATCTCCCGCGCACGGCGGCCCGTGTTAAGTAACGAGATCCGCCGTACTTCACCATCATCTTCACTGGAGATAAGCACATCCATGGTGCTGGTCAGCGTACCGTCGCGGCAGATAAATTCGGCATGATCCTCACTGAAAATCACCTCACGATGGGCATTATCACTGGCGGCCAGTTGCGCCCCGGCAGACCAACTGCGGCCACTGCGTAAATCACGCAGGAAAATAAAGGAGCCGTAATCATCACAAGTAGCATCTTCCCGCCAGCGAGTGACCGCGACATCCAGCCATCGGCTGTAGCCAGCCCCCGCGCTGGTCAGCATCACAGCATAACGGCCATTGGATAACAGGTGAGTCACGGGTGCTCCAATAACCGGTGAGGACAAGCGGCGAATGGTTGGTAATGCACTGTCTGCCACCGCGGACAGCAACACCTCCTCGGTCCGAGGATAAGCAATCGCCACATTGCGCGGCATCCGCTCCTGCAACAGTAATTCGCAAGCCTGAATCATTGGCTCATGGTGAAAACGGTTACGCATCCGTCCTTGCTGTAAGGTATTGGCAATAGCAACAATGGTCATCCCCTGATGGTGCGCCATATAGTTGCGTACAATTACCACCTGCTGATGTTCCGGCAAGCGCGAGCGGGTGAAATCCAGTGCTTCATAGTAACCATAGCGGCCTAACGCACCCATCTCCGCCAGTTTTTCATAGTTTTGTAGCGCACCGTGTGGATCAATCATAGCTGCCAGCCCGGTAGCATAAGGCGCAATTACGGTATTTTCTGATAAACCACGTTTTAACCCCAACCCAGGGACACCAAAGTTAGAATATTGATAAGTAAACTCGATATCACGTGCACTGTACGCCGACTCAGAAATGCCCCACGGGATATTCAAGCTGCGGCCATAAGCCTGTTGCCGTTCAACCACCAGTTGATTCGTTTGTTCCAGCAAGCTGCCCGCCGGCGCGCGCATCACCAGTGAGGGCATCAGGTATTCGAACATCGAGCCAGACCATGAAATCAGCGCAGCCCCTTTACCAATCGGGGTCGCCGCTCGCCCCAGACGGAACCAATGACGAGTCGGCACATCGCCTTTGGCGATAGCAAATAGACTGGCAAGGCGAGCCTCTGAGGCCAGTAAGTCGTAGCAACTCGGATCAAGGCTGTTATCCACCAACGAATAACCGATGGATAACAATTTACGCTCGGGATCAAGCAGGAAAGCAAAATCCATCGCCAGCGCCATATGGCGGGATTCAGCAGCCAATTTCAACAACCGATCATTAACTTGCTCCTGCATCTCCTGCGTGAGTTGCTGGTCATATTCATGTTCAGCGGCCGCCAAAATCAGTACTTCAATCCAATAACTCAAATCAATAAATGCATTATCATCAATAGAACGTGCGACACCATGCACCATCGCTGAGGCTTTGACTAATAACGGTTTTAACGACAGCGGTAACATTTCAGCGTCACCGACTCCCTTTAAATCCATACGGATTTGTTCTAAAACCGCCCACAGCTTACGTTTAAAATCAGCATCACCCGCGGGTAACGCGTTAAAGGATATCTCGGCCAACAACAGGTTATCCATCAACCCCTTAGCGCCGTTAGTCGCCAGCGGTTCTGCCGCCCACTCTTCACAGGTATTGGCCAGCACAATCAAATGCCCGGCCAGGTTGCCACTGTCTACCGAAGAAACATAAGCCGGTTCCAGCGCCCGTAGATCCTGCGTGCCATACCAGTTAAAGAAATGCCCGCGGAAACGCGCCAGTTTATGAAAGGTTTCAAAGGTTGCTTCCAGCCGCACCAAGGTGCGATAGGTACCCGCCCAACCAAAATCGCGAGCAGCCACAGTCGAGAGTAAATACAATCCCATATTGGTCGGTGAAGTGCGGTGTGCCACCACCGGTTTTGGATCTTCCTGAAAGTTATCAGGCGGCAGCATGTTTTCATCAGGGGTAACAAAGGTTTCGAAGAAGCGCCAAGTGCGCCGGGCGGTCAGACGCAACTCGGGGATATCTTCCGCCATTATCGGTTTATGTTGTGCTACCTGATGGGAACGGCTGACCCACAACGCGATGGCCGGAGCGAAAAACCATATAATGGCAAAGGGTAAAATCAGTGGCCAGGCCAAGGGCGAAACCATCAATGCAATGGCGGCCATCAGCAAACCTAATAGCGTTCCGCCCGCCATATGACGATAAAAACCGGCGACACCGGGGTGGGGTTTACCGGCAGATTGTGCAGCGGTGGTCCACTCCAGTAAATTACGATGGGTAATAAACAGGCGAATTAGCGTGCGGCCAATAGCATCAACCATCTGCCAGGCGTGGTCAGCCAGGAAAATCAATGACAACAACGTCTGACTGCCTGCTCGTTTAGTATCATCGAGTAAAGAACGTAAATGGTTACTCAGCCGAGTATTCTGAGCCGGCCATAATGAGAACAAAATGGGTAGAAAAGAGGGGAACGCGATCAGCAAGATGACTACCAGCACCCCAACCCACGCAGCAGGCATGGGTAGCATCCAACTGCAACCCAGCAACATTAGCGCAAAGGGAGCAACCAGTGAGCGGCGCAAGTTATCCACCATTTTCCAACGGCCCAGCAATGGAACATTTTTGCTGTCTTTGTCGTTCCTGACCACCCAACGCAGTAATTGCCAGTCACCCCGCGTCCAGCGATGCTGACGCTTGGTAATTACGTCATAGCGGGCGGGTGACTCTTCCACCACTTCAATATCCGAAGCCAATCCGGCACGGGCAAAAATCCCCTCAAACAGATCATGGCTGAGTAAGGCATTTTCTGGCACCCTGCCGGCCAGCGAGGCTTCAAACGCATCGACATCATAAATACCTTTGCCGGTATAAGAGCCTTCGCCAAACATATCCTGATAAACATCTGAAACTGCGGCAGCGTAAGGGTCCATCCCCCCAGGACCAGAAAATACCCGTTGGTATAACGATCCACCTTTGCCCATCGGCAATGCCAGCGTCACACGTGGCTGAAGGATGCCATAACCATCGGTGACCCGCTGCTGGTCCGCACTAAAGCGTGGTTGGTTCAGCGGATGCGCCATTTTGCCAATCAAGCGCAGGGCAGCATCGCGTGGCAATCGGGTATCGGCATCCAGCGTAATGACATAACGCACATCGGTTGGCACCTGTGGTTCACCGGCGGCGGTGGCAATAAATGAGGTGTCCGTCGCCCCCCGTAACAGGCGATTAAGTTCATGCAACTTGCCCCGTTTACGCTCCCAGCCCATCCAGCGGTTTTCACTTTCATTAAACCTTCGCTGACGGTACAACAGCAGGAAACGCGGCCCGGCAGGACCGGGGCCATATTGTTGATTAAGCCGTGCAATAGCCTCATCGGCTAATAGCAGTAGTGGACCATCACTCGGTATGACTTGCTGGTCTGCATCAACCCCATCCAACAGCAGAGCAAAGGTAAGAGAACCGATAGCCCCCGATAAATGGTGGACTTCTAGCTGCTCGATTTGCGCCAATAAATCACTTTTACTGGTGAGCAACGTGGGCACCACCACCAAGGTACGCAATCCATCCGGTACGCCACTGGTTAGCTCCAATCCCGGTAAAATCGTGGCACCAAAGCTCCAGGTGATAACGCGGTTTACCAGGGCAGTTGCCACATCTGTCGCAGGGATAAATGCGATTAAGGTAAATAATACCAGCCAGCCCGTCGCCAGTCCGGGGAAAGAGAGCGCCCACAGCGCCAATGCCAGTAATCCGGCAGTGACCAGAAAAATGGCCCCCATAAAACCGCCAACACCAAAGCTGACGCTCAAGCGGCTAAACCACAAACGTATTGAAGGACTGAATCTGAGTTGATTCTCCAATTCACGCCTTCCCGCCCCAATCAAGTGATAGCCTGGGTCACGGCAGCGTTCGACATTCTCTGGTTCTGCGGCCTCAGCTGTAGTTTGTGCGACTTGCAGGGCAAGAGCGGCAATTTCCAGTTCTGTGAAGGTGGAACCTCGGCATAATTGTTCGATGGCACTGCGGTACAGATTGCGGGTTTGAAAATCCATACTGGCGAAAGTGCTACCCTGGCGTAAACATTCATCGACCAGGCTTACACTCTCAAACAGATCAGCCCAGTCAATATCCGAGATCAACCGCATACTGGTAATAACATTTCGGACCGAAACGTTAGATGCCCCCTGCCGTAGTTGAGCTCGTTGTACAACTTCACTAATCGATAGCCCTTGTAATTGAAGGCGATCTTCCAGCCAGCCCAATGCTGGCGTGGTGCGTGGGTCTTGATCACGTAACCGCTTTGCCAATTGAGATGCAAATTGCTCAGATAAAGGTTCACTGGATCGCACCGCAATATCAGACTCCAGAGCCAATCGGCTATCGCCGGCGTCCAATAAGCGATTCGCCAGCGCCTCAGCATCTGCCCGATCTTTACGACCTTGAGTTATCTGATCAGCCAGACGGCGTAAATTCTCTATCAGCACAATACGCAGCGTAATCGCCACCGCCCAGAGTTCACCAATCGTCAGCGGTTGAACACGCTGATACGCCATAATAAAACGGCATAATACATCCGGGTCCAGATGGCTGTCAGTGTGCGCCACAAAAGCCCAGGTAATGCCAAATACCCGTGGATAGCCAGCGAAGGGGCCGTCGGCCAGTTTCGGCAATTGACGGTAATAACCCGGCGGCAAATCATCACGGATCTCGCGGATCTGCTCTTCAACCAGATGATAATTATCCAACAGCCACTCAGCCGCAGGGACTACTGCGCGGCCCTTTTCCAGTTCTGCGGCACTGGCCCGATATGCTGCCAGCAGCGTATTGGCGTTATCATTCAGGCGGGCATGCAAAGTAGATACCCGTGGTGGGTGGGTAGTTATCGACTGCGCTTTGGCAAGGCTCTCAGCATGCTGTTCCAATCGCTCCACACTGAATAGTTCATCCCTTACAGGTGCAGTATCATGCCAAGGGGTAGTCGCTGCGGTGGGTGATCCAAGAATAGCCTTTAGAAATAATTTCATAGGTACCTTTCTGGTCGGGTGCTCATACAGTCTGATGGCAATCTGCATAATGAAAAGTCGGGAATAGCCATTAAAAGGCGTATCCAAACGGATTGCTCAGGTGAGCTTCCTGAGCCGTGCGAGCCGCGTGATATTGAGCAGAAAACGCCTTACAGGCAGAATGCTGTCAAAAATGCCGAGTGAAGGTGGAAAGCAAAAGACGGATACACCAAAGTATCCAGTCATAAAAAAGGGGCGAGTAAAGGCTGACGATACGCAATAAACGTACGACAGCAAAAAAGCTGAATAGTATTAACTATAGCCCAAAGGAGAAATTAAGGATCAGGGCATAAAATGAGAGAAATAAATCAAAAGGTTGCATTAACAGCAGGTACTGTAATTTAAATACCTGCCGCCTTCCCACTATTACACAGACTGTTGGTAATCACCCCATACTTTCAGAAACTAGATGCTGTCTTGAAATTTTCGTGCCTTGGCAGTTTGCTGTTTCTCTAACTCAAAAATGGCGCGTTGCAGCCCTTTTTCTTGGATTGGACTCAGACGAGGAAATTTAAAACTCAAGCGTTGTACTGTGAGGGTTTCACCTTTGTTATTCACTACTTGTTTATCAATGGCACGGATAAACTGCAGGTCCAGCTTAAAAACACCAAAACCACATAAATCCACTGAGGCATCTCGTAAAATACCGCATTCCTGAAGGGGGAACTCACTGCCTTTCACTGCATACAGCCCCATGCCCCCCAGGGAAATATCCCCTAATGTGTACGAGAAATTACTGCCATCAGTGAATTTCCCAGAACAATAATAAGGCGGCCATTGAGGGATGTTTACACGAAAATATTCCCGCCGTTGGATAAAATAAAGCTGCTCAGGAATAGCCGTGCTAAAGGCAGGTAGTGATAAATATTTTATTTCTTTCAGTGAATTACAAGTAAATTCAATTTTTGCGCCCGTAGGGTCTGCAATAATAGTCAATTGATTAGCAGCAAGGGCCAGACGGTTCTCGTGTTCTACACTACCAAAATCAAAAATAAACTGATTCGTCTCAGGTACCACATCCAGAATACGGCTGATAAATTGTCCGCGCGCATGCATAACCATCACTGCGGTATCGTTCTTCTTTAAATCTCGAAGAATTGCACAGATCGCTAATTTATTCGTTTTGACAAAATTTTCTTTAGACGTTTCGCTCACCTGCCATTCCCCATCTTTAATTTATTGCTCTGGCTACCCAGATTATTTTAATGAGCATATAAGTATCAGTATGGTTATCGGCAGATGTTTGAATTACTTTAAT
>NZ_JAZGQA010000249.1:0-5342 GCF_048593855.1 Yersinia sp. 2542 StPb PI | reverse complement strand
GTTGAAGCGCCGAGATTACTGGCTTGACCGACGCTCAACGTACCGGCAGCACCGATATGGTGTGCGCCGCTAAAGCTGTTAGTGCCGGTCAGGGTCACCGCAGCGTTGGTATTGATGTCGCCCGTGCCGCTCAGCACATTGGCCAGTGCCGCATTGGCCCCGTTCAGGTTTAAATCACCCAGCACAGTGATGGCACTGCTGCCCAGTGTACCGGCCCCGTTCAGGGTTGCCGACGCGCCCGACGCAATCAGGGTCTGGCCGCTTAAGCCGCTGTTAGCACCACTGACCGCCAAGTCACCGCCGTTGATGTTCAGAGTACCCGCACCAGTCAAACCGCCGGTCGCGGTTGATACTCCGCCCGCCGCCAGATTCAGTGTGCCGCCCGCAATATTCAGGCTATTGCTGTTGGTCAGCGCCCCTGTACTACTCAGTACGCCGCCCGTGCCCAACGTTACCGTACCAGCGTTGGTCAGTGCGCCCACGGTTTGAGTGCGACCGTTGATGTTGGCGCTGGTGCCCGCCGCGGTTGTTAATCCAGAGGTCTGTCCCAGCGCATTATCACTGCCCAGATTTAGAATGCCGGCATTCACCAATGTGCTACCGGTGTAATCGTTTGTGGCATTGTTCAGCGTCATTTCACTGTTATCAGCGCCAATAATCAGATTACCCGCACCTGTCAGTTGTGCCAGTAAAGTGTTGTCATTATTCACCGCACCTGCAGAGGTGAGAGTTAAACTTTGCCCTAACAATAACTCCAACTGTGTCAGCATGGTGGTGATATTTAAACCGCCACTCGGCGCCGCTGTCAGCGCATAGTTATACAGTGCCTGCGCCACCGTATTGCCGCCCTGTATAATGTCTTTACTGGTGTCGTCACCCAAGCTATTACCGGCGAGATCAAGCAATGTCAGTCGCGCCAGGTCATCTGCTGTCAGCACATTGGTGCTGTCAATCAACAGGGCTGAATTGCCGGTATCCTGATCAAGTAAATTCCCACCGGTAGTCAGGGCTGGCTCTGCTTTGATCGTGCTGTTGTCGGTTACCGACAGTGTACCGGTGGTGATTAAGCTCCCAGTCGCAAATGCGGCTGTCCCGCCGTTGAGGATGAAATTACTGATCACCTGATTGGCACTACCCACCTCAACCGAGGCACCTGTAGAGGCAATTAATGAAGCGCCACTCAGTGTATTGGTGTTATCTCCGCTGAGGGAAAAAACACTATTTTGCATATCTACCGTACCGGTAAATGCCACACCGGTATTGCTGCCAAAGTTAAAGGTGTTATTTGCCGTATCTATATTCAGTGTGCCGTTGCCGGTCAGTGCATGGTCAAACAGCACGATATCAGCCAGATTCAAGGTAGCATCCGTGATATCCACCGTGACGGCATTGTCCATACTGTTGGTGTTATTCAGGGTCGCATCGCTGCCGCCGGTAACCTGCAAGATACCGCTGCCGGTGACCGTATTGCCAAAGATGCCGTTAAAGCCGCTCAGCGCCAGAATATCCTGTGCGCCCGCCAGGGCCACAGAGGAGGCGGCCCCCAAATTATTGGTTGAGGCCACCGTCAATTTGCTGTTATCCCCCAGCGCATACCGGCCCGCAAAACCACTGTTATTACCGCTCAAAGTCATATTTGCGGCATTTTCGACGATGACAGTTGAGTTGGTGACACCGCTAAGGGCGTTACTCACGTCCCCGGTTAGGCCATTGAAGATCAGTTGTGAACTTGCGTCGGTGAGATCGATCGTGGCTTCAGAACTACCGATATTATTTGCAGCGCTAACGGTGAGGATACCATCAGTATTGATTGCTTGGGTTCCAGTAAAAGTATTGATACCGCTCAACTGCACGTTGGCGTTAGTATTGACGGTACCCGCACCGCTGAGTAGGTTGGCGACGGTATCATTGCGATCTAGATTCAGGGTACCGACTACATTGATAGCACTGGAGCCTAAGGTACCAGCACTGTTCAATACCAACGTGGCCCCAGAAGCAATAGAGGTACTGGCGGACAGACCGCTGTTGGCGGCACTTACGGTTAATGTACCGCTTTGCAGATCCAAAACGCCGGCGCCGCTCAAACCGTCAGTTGAAGTGGACATACCGCCAGCAATGAGTGCCAATGTACCATTGGCGATTTCGATAATACCGCTATTGGCGAGGGTACCGCTGGTCAGTATACCGAGACCCAGATTCGTTGTACCCTCATTCGTAAAAGCTCCGACTGACTGATTAAATCCATTGAGAGTAAAGTTAGCACCATTGGCAACCGTCAATAATGAGGTATTCCCCAGAGTCTCATCTCCGCCGGCGGCTAAAACGCCCTCTTGTACTAATGTATTGCCGTTGTAAATATTAGCGCCACTGAGCGTCAGTACAGAATCCCCGGTTTTGATCAGGCTGCCGCTGCCACTGAGAATACCGCTGAAGGTGGTATTCTCAGTATTATTAGTTGTCAGTACGGCGCTGCTAAGCACTGCATTGCCAGCACCGCGGAGATTGTTCGCTATCTGATCAAAATTGTTCAAGTCCAGTGTGGCACCATTGATAATGTTCACAGCTCTACTACTGGCGAAGGCGTTTATTGTTCCACTTATCAGTGTGCCCTCACTGATAGTGGTATCACCTGTATAGGTATTAACCGCCGATAATTGTAGGACTCCCAGACCTATTTTATTCAGGTTTCCTGTACCATTGATGACGTTATTTATCGACAGTGCTGTACCTGAGGTAACATTGAATGTGCCCCCATTCACATCTAATGTGGTACTGCGTGATGAGGTTATATTAGCCGTGGTCTGCAGTGTGCCACCATTGAATGTCAAAGTTCCCGCTGAATTCCCCAAGCTGGCGTCATCATTAATAGACAGGGTTCCCTGTAAAAGGGTCCAAGGCATAACAACGGTGTTACTCCCGGTCAATGACCAGAGACTATTCCCAGTTTTTTGATATTGATTAAAACCACGATATTGCTGAATGGTGGTACCAATTTGTAGCACATCAAAATTAGCGTTAGTCTCTCCTCCTAAGCTAAATATATTGTCATTACCATTAGCCACCACATTGCCATTGAAATTGAAACCAGCCCAAAGTTGCAAGGTGTTATTATTACCAGAAAATGTCACTGCATTGGCGCTAGATGTTCCCGTAATTGTTCCTGCATTGACCACCATATTCCCATCGCTGGTAACATTTACTCCAATACCAACACTGCCCCCCCCACTAATAGTGCCCAGATTGGTCAGTGTAGCTCCACCATCGTTATTCAGGCTGACACCGCTTCCTCCTGCGATAGCACCGACACCACCAACAATTTGTGCTCCCGTGTCATTTTGAATGCTGCCACCATTAGCGGTAATACCATTACCGCCTATGCCATACGTGCCAGTTGGAGCAGTGGCCCCCCCCGTAATGATACTGCTATTTTGAATATTTCCCCTATTACTTAAAACCCCCGCAGCACCATTCCCATGCATATTTTGGCCACTTGTGCCACCGGCCCCTCCTGTAATTTGGCTCCCGACTAGATTAGTAAGGGTGCCGCCATTAAATAAAAAGAGTCCGGCACCGCCATTGCCGCCAAAAGATAAGGTAACACTCCCGCCCGCACCTCCATTGATCGTTCCTTCATTACGGATATCACCGCCATTTAATAGCACTAGCCCCACACCACCACCACCACCACCATTAGCAAAACCCGTGCCGATGCCACTACCACCATTACCTCCTCTGATGGCACCTGTATTTTCAAATATTGCAAGTGGACCAGTTAAAATTAATGCACCGCCACCGCCACCGCCACCACTGCGTGTTGATCCACCGCCATTACTTCCGAAGATATTTCCATTATTTATAGAGTTGAGTAAGTTGTTTACCGTCCCACTCCCCCCAATACCGCCATTTTCATCAGGGCCAGTAGAAGCACCACCACTACCACCGCCACCACCGGCAAAACTAAGATCGGGGGTACCGAGGGCAATACTGCCTCCTGGGTTACCTCCAGGAAGTGTTTGACCTGGTTGTGCATTAGTTACTAGCGTCGCGCCATTGCCACCATTGCCTGCGGCACTATTACCACCAGACCCTCCCCCACCGCCGGCGATTCCACCTCCCCCCCCCAAACCAAAGCCTGCAGTTTGATTGTTTCCGCCATTACCAGCGCCGACAGTAATATCCGCAGAATAGGAGGTCATGGGGATGAAAAGCAGCAACGCACTTTGTAACGTTAAGAAACAAGGAATAAATGTACGACTTATTTTTCTAATATGTTGCTTGATAAAGCTATTCTTTTTCTTGTCTGCAATGGATCTGTTACTGGAAGATTTACCTCCTGCGCGCGCCAATTCGGAGACAACCTGAACCAGTCCAAGACTATGGTTAAAAACAATTCGGTAAATATGATTCATAAAACCCCTTAATAAGGTGAAATTTGGACATCGGGTTTCATATATCCCCCATTTATAGGGGTATTGCTTTAACTCCGTCTAAAACTGACTGCCCAGATTTTAATTTCTCTGATAGAAATTACTGTGGGAGTATTTCAACTTGCCTCAGGGTAAATTAAAAAGTGTGAGTATCTTTTCCTTTAACCAAGTTTAGTAGATTGTAGAAAAGTGACACAGTTTCAAATAAGGCTCTCTGTGGCATAAGTGTAGGCAGTTAGTCAAAGTTGCGCGGCAGATATGATTAATTATCCGCTTCAGCTTACCGTAGTCACATTCAATCATGTTGTTAAGATATTTCACCTGATGGTGATCCACGCCAGATGAGCACTGACCCTCCCATCTTAGCAATGCTAGCGCTCTGTTATAGGTCGGTGTATTATCTGTAATGATGCGTAGTGGCTGTTTTCAATACAGTAAGTGGACCAGCTTCTTTTTAATAAAATCGATAGTCTGACCCGGACTATCGACAGCTCGGTACAGATAAGTCCATTTGCCGCCGATTTTTATGTAGGTTTCATCCATATGGCTGGGACGCAGATTCGTCGGATGATGGCAGTACCCGCATAGGTGTTTTCCCATTTTAGGCGCATAGCGTTGAACCCAGAGATAAATGGTCTTGTGGTTAACGTCGACACCCCGTTCAGTCCGATTTACTGGAATTCGCGATAGCTAATCTCGTATTTTCAGTACCAACGAACAGCCCTGAGGATAATAGCACTCAGAAAACTCTGACCTTTGAATGGGTCAGAAAGGGAATCACACTTTTGATGGATCCAAGCCGCAAGGCAGATCCGTAGTTATAGGGAGAATGGGAAATAAAATCGGTGACCATTAGTTTTTTTGCATTAAGATTCAATTAGTTTTTAAAAAATAATCTTTGAATACCGAAGGTCG
>NZ_JAZGQA010000248.1:0-5367 GCF_048593855.1 Yersinia sp. 2542 StPb PI | reverse complement strand
TCATTTTTTTATCAGATGAATTTGTTTATTATAAAATAGAGTAATGACTCACCATTATTATCACTTTCAAGATGATGAAATAGAGATATTGAGTGTGGTTATTATCGACTTAGTGAAATACCTCACACTATTATTTCAGAGAAATCTCACCCAGTAATCTGTGTATCACTACATTGCCGCTGGCATGGATAATTAAAGCTGAGTGATAAATGGCACTAATCAGTGCTATTTTTAATGATTCTATGTTGAGAATGATAATCATTTTGTGATATTTTGCGGTTTCTGCATCAATCCATCTGAGGGACATCAACGATGAAAAGGAATTTCATCCCACTATCATTTATCTGTGTTATGGCTTTACCTGTTGCATTTACTACATGGGCTGACTTTGGCTATCACGCCGAAATCCCAAAAGACAGTAAGGTTCCCACCGATTATCTTGAAAAACGTAAGGCGCTTGGATCGGTGGCGCCAAGTGCTGAGTCATGGCAAAAGCAATTGGATGAGGAGAAAGCGCGGATAGATGCCGAAGCGGCAAAACGGGAAAACGACAAGCAGGCTAAATGCCAACAGCAAGAACATTACCCACCTCGGCGCGCCGAAAATGATAAACGTCAATATGCGGTATCTGATCCCTGTGCTAGCAGTATAGGCATCAATATCTATTGATATCCCAGGCATCTGAGCCAGGCTAGCGTGTTATAATACTATGCTAACTATACCCGTCATACTTCAAGCTGCATGTGCGTTGGCCGCCTTCTTGTAATTCGAATTATTTAGGGTATATACAGTCTCATTATTGAATTCATCAAATAGAGTCCAGAACATGCTGTGTGCTATCTATAGAAGCCCGAAACGGGATCAAACCTACCTATATATTGAAAAGAAAGATGATTTTTCCAGGGTGCCGGCTGAATTACTTACCAGTTTTGGCAAGCCGCAATTTGCGATGCTGCTTTCATTAAATGAACGCAAAACGTTGGCGACAGCGGATGTCGAGAAGGTAAAAAGTGCACTCATTGAGCAGGGTTTTTATCTGCAAGTCCCACCGCCACTCGAAAATTTGTTGAAAATGCACTTGGGCGATACTAACGTATAACGTTGATTTTCATCAAAACTGCCTAGCGTGATGGCATCCATCACAACCACTAAGGTGGATGTCCATGTATCAGCCCCGGTTGATTTTATATTTCCAGCTTCCTCTCTGGTTGTTGTTTTACACAGGAATGCGTCGATGAAATTGTCAATGATTGCAGTTGCTCTGGTGACGCTCATCTCAGTGGGATGTGCCAATAAAAATGCTGCGGCCCCGATTGCGGCCCCAACACCAGCAACCGCGCCACAAACTATGCTGAATTCACCACCGGCTGCGGCCAAGAGCAGTACTAAAATGACATTATCTCAGCAAGGGCGCGATCCGGCGCAGTTTCCTGCTTATGTCGAACAATTAAAGGCCCAAGCTCGTGCAAAGGGGATCCGCGAGGCTACGCTTGATAAAGCGTTTGCCAATATTCATTTTGTTGACCGAGTCATCCAGTCAGACCGCAATCAGTTAGAAAAGAAAGTCACACTGGATGACTACCTGACCAGAGTTCTGACTGAGGCGAAAGTCGCGCAAGGTAAAGAGATTTATCAGCGCTATCAGCCTCAGTTATCACAAGTTACTGCGCGCTATGGTGTGCCTGAGCGTTACATCGTGGCGCTGTGGGGCATGGAAAGTGGGTTTGGCAAGTTTCAAGGTAAAGAGGATGTCATCTCTGCCTTATCAACCATGGCATTTGAAGGACGGCGTGAGGCATTCTTCACTAAAGAGCTGATAGCTGCATTGCAAATCATTCAGCAAGGCAAAGTTGATGACCCCGAGTTGAAAGGATCATGGGCTGGTGCGATGGGGCAGAGTCAATTTATGCCTAGCTCTTTCCTGACCTATGGCGCTGACGGGGATGGCGATGGGAAAATTGATATTTGGAATAATATCGATGATGTCTTTGCTTCTACAGCTAACTATCTGTCTACTGAAGGTTGGAAACCGGGTGTTGATTGGGGCCAGGAAGCGACGCTGCCTGAAGGATTTGATATTAAGCTGGCGGGCTTAAAAGACAGCCAAGCCAAAAGCGTCGCCCAATGGCAGCAACTCGGGGTAATGGCGATACCCGGCGCTAACTTTGCCAACTCAGATCTACGGGCTTGGGTCATCGTACCTGATGATGTGCAAGGACGGGCGTTTCTGGTTTATGATAATTTTCGTACCATTATGCACTGGAACCGTTCTTACTATTTCGCTATCAGTATTGGTATGATGGCAGATAGCGTAAGTCAATAATGTCTGCGAACACCTAATCGTGGTATGCCTTGGTTGTGTCGCTGCGGCCAGAGCCAATCAAGATGTAAATTCAGACAGGATGTTAATTCAGGAGAGGCAGTATGTATCAACATAGAGACTGGCAAGGGGCTTTGCTGGATTTTCCAGTGAGTAAAGTGGTTTGCGTTGGCAGTAACTATGCCGAACATATTAAAGAGATGGGGAGTACTGTGTCAGCTGAACCGGTGCTGTTTATTAAACCTGAAACAGCGCTATGCGATATTCGCCAGCCGGTATCGATCCCGAAAGAGTTCGGTGAGGTACACCATGAAGTAGAATTGGCCGTTTTGATCGGTACTCCGTTAAAACAAGCCAGTGAAGACCGAGTGGCACGCGCAATCGCCGGTTACGGTGTAGCATTGGATTTGACACTGCGTGAGCTGCAATCTGGCTTGAAAAAGGCCGGTCAGCCGTGGGAGAAATCGAAAGCATTTGACGGTTCTTGCCCGATCTCCGGTTTTATACCGGTGGCGGAGTTTGGTGATGCGCAACAGGCTGACTTATCGCTTATCATTAACGATGAGGTCCGTCAGCAAGGCAACACGCGTGATATGATCACCCCCATTATTCCGCTAATCAGTTACATCAGCCGTTTCTTTACTTTGCGTGCTGGCGATATCATTCTGACGGGCACTCCACAGGGCGTCGGGCCGATGAAATCAGGCGATATGCTGAAAGTTATGCTAAATGGTAAAACGCTGAGTACCCGCATAATCTAAGAGCATCGCTGCCGCTTATGCCATTAGGCTGGGCGGCAACACTTGCATCTGACCGCCAAAGCGTCTATAACGACCCGCTCATTTATTCACACCGGATACCGATATGTCACAACTTCCTTTTTGGCAACAAAAAACACTCGCTGAAATGTCAGATAGTGAATGGGAATCACTGTGCGACGGATGCGGCCAATGTTGCTTGAATAAACTGATTGATGAGGACACGGATGAAATCTATTTCACCAATGTGGCCTGTGATCAGCTCAATCTCAAAACCTGCCAGTGCCGTAATTATGAGCGCCGCTTTGAATTAGAAGAAGACTGCATCAAGTTAACCCGAGAGAATTTGGTAACGTTTGAGTGGTTGCCACCCACCTGTGCTTATCGGATGGTGGGCGAGGGGCGTGGCCTGGCGAGTTGGCATCCACTGTTAGCCGGTTCAAAATCTGCGATGCACGGTGAGCGGATCTCGGTACGCCATATTGCCGTACGTGAGAGCGAGGTTATCGACTGGCAAGACCACATTTTGAATAAACCGCAGTGGGCCAGATAACCATTGATATATATGTAATTTATATTGAAGCCTGTCAGACAACAGATGCCTATTCAGACGCCAGATATGGCATACTAACGCCGAAATTTAACCAAGAAACTTAATAAAATGAAATATTCAACGTTGGCCGCTGTTATCATCGGCATATCTGCTACTTTAGGTAGCATTTCGCACCAGGTTCAGGCCGCTGGGGCCTCATTGATAAATCTTGATTGTAAATTGAAAGAAGGAGGCAGCCTGACCGCAGTGTTAGACGGCCCGAATCAGCAATTGACCATTGATAAATCAGTGTTCCAGTTTGTAAAAGTTAATCCAGAAGGTCAGGGCGAGGCGTTAATATTCCAAAATGCCAACAGCCAGGAACAAGTTATTGCGTCTCTCAATATTTCCGCGCTGCCAATCCGTTTGGCGGTGGTTGATGGTGAGCAGGCTAATCAGTACATTTGTACCCATACCACAGCTTAACTAGTTTATAATCGAATTAAAATGAGGCTGCCTTATGGTGGCCTTTTTTCGTTGTATGACCATTTATGGCTGTAAATTTGATTAAACCACTGGATGGATTAGTCCTTAGTCGACGCTGAAGTTACCCACAAAGTAGTAATGTGAGTCCTCCATCTGGAGAGTTAAATAGCTTGATTGATAACACCGCGATAGTTTCGGCTTCTGCAATTATTGAGAAGGGTGCGGTGATTGGTGCGAATGTACAGATTGGTCACTTTTGTTACATTGGTTCTCAAGTCACTATTGGTTCCGGCACGGTGCTTAAATCGCATATTGTAATTAATGGTATTACCGAGCTTGGATGTGACAATAATATTGGACAATTTTCCTCTATTGGAGAGGTTAATCAGGATCTTAAGTACCAGGGTGAGCCTACCCAGGTTATCATTGGCGACCGCAATTTGATTCAGCAAAATGTCACGATACACCGTGGCACGGTTCAAGGACAGGGTATAACACGTATCGGTAATGACAATAGTCTGATGAATCATGTGCATATTGGCCATGACTGCATTATCGGTAACCACTGCTTATTGGCGTCGAATGTGGGATTAGCCGGACATGTAGAGGTCGATAATTTTGCCATTATCTGCGCGGCCAGTGCTGTGCACCAGTTTTGTGTTATTGGCACCCATGCCTTGGTCAATGAAAGTGCCTGCGTGGTGCAGGATATCCCCCCTTATGTGATTGCGGGCGGTAATCGCGCCGTACCGGTGGGTATCCGAGCAGCAGGAATGGGGGGCGACTGGTTGAATAGTGATGATTGCCAGGCGGTTCAAAACGCCTATCAGCTTATTTATCATACCGGTAAGTTGGTGGCGGATGTCAGTCAGGACATTGAGGTTTTGGCCAGAGAATGGCAAATACTTCAGCCTTATAAATCTTTTTTCTCTCGCTCAGCGCGTGGGATTATCCGTTAACTACGCATGGCTCGATTTCAGCACTAAGTCCATGAAAAATGGCACCACATCGGTGCCATTGATAGATAAAGAAGCAGTGAGGTTTTTTCTGCATTTTAGGCAGAAAGCGATCATTTACTGTTGCTATTGCCAATACTGTGGTTGCTCCCGCACAAAAAATCTTATTAACCATTTGAAATTGTTGTCTAATTTTTTATTGGCACCACTCAATTGTGCATTGCCATATTCTTCTTGAAAAATCGTCTGACAGATAAATCAAATAGATAATCATTAGACCAATGATCAAATCAATCACGATTATTATCCGATCAT
>NZ_JAZGQA010000247.1:0-5392 GCF_048593855.1 Yersinia sp. 2542 StPb PI | reverse complement strand
GTTAGGCGTAAAATGATGCGGGTTTATATTCATCACAAATAAAGAACACCAGAGCTCCTACCAAAAATAGATGTTAAATTGGCATGCTGAGACAGAAACAAAATCACAAAACCCTAAGGGGTGTGAGCCTGATAAAAACACGTTAAAATACTAATCACTGTGTATAGAATAGTCACCTACTTCAAGTTAATATTGAACGCTATCTCAATTTATTTATGTAAAGTTATCTTACCGTGATGTTAATTATCATCTCCAATGTATAACCCCGCGTTTTTATCATTATTTAAACAGAATATGATCCTAATCAATAATTCTATTTTCACTTGGAAATAAAACATCTCACACATTGAGTGACTATCACTCTAGCTAATTATTTAATCGATTACGTTTTAATTTACCATTATTAATTCATCCTGTTTTTATCAATGCCAAACCAATTTGAGGCTTAACTACTGGTTTTTGATAAAGAGGGATTTCACTTTCACGCTCTGGTATCCATATACGTGAACATACCTTTTCCAATAAGGATTTATTGTGGCTGAAAACAATAAGCCCCAATGGGCGGTGTGCCGCTTCGTCTAATAAAACGCGCCAAATTTGTGCCTGAACATGTGCATCCAGTTGTGCCGTTACTTCATCGGCAATCAAGTATCGGGTGCGCGGATCCAGTGCCCGCAATAGTGCGATACGCGCCAACTCGCCTCCCGACAATTCATCAGGCCGGCGCTTCAACCAATCAGGATTAACGGCCATCCGCTCAAGCCAATGTGCTGCGGGTCGCCAGGCATCATGCAAGCTCTCCCCCGTAGTCCGGTAAGGATTGAAACTTTGTTCTGGATGCTGTGGCACTAACTGAATAGGACAATAACCTTTTTTTGCCAGTGGCGCGCCACCGAGCAAAATCTGGCCGGAAGTGGCTGACTGCCATTGTGCTAATACCCGGCCAAGGGTCGTTTTACCAAAACCACTGGGAGCCGAAATACCTAAGCGCTCTCCGGCTGTTAGAGAAAATGAGATGCTATCCCACAACAGTTTGCCACCTTGAACCACCGTCAGATTATCGACACTAAACATATTCGCCCACCTCCGACAAGGCTATGTGCTGACTGACAAATTGTTGCTCCGGTAGCGCTGCCCATAGTGACTGTAGCCAGGGGCTACCACCGTTATTCTTCAATTCTTCAGCACTCAGCGTCTCATGTAGCTTACCTTGATGTAACACCGCAATCTTATCGGCAAAACGTGCCGCCAATGCCAGATCATGAGTTACCCATAAAATGCCACGCCCTTGTTGGCAAAAAGCCCGCAGGTGAGTGAGTAACTGGCAGGCATGCTCGTC
The DNA here is from genome assembly GCF_048593855.1 of Yersinia sp. 2542 StPb PI. Taxonomy (NCBI): domain Bacteria; kingdom Pseudomonadati; phylum Pseudomonadota; class Gammaproteobacteria; order Enterobacterales; family Yersiniaceae; genus Yersinia; species Yersinia sp. 2542 StPb PI. Next base: position 4,053 of record NZ_JAZGQA010000247.1, on the reverse strand, counting down.
ATCGAGCCACGAGGTCACTTCATCAGCCAAAATATAGCGGGCATTGGTCAGGGTGGCACAACTGGTCAGCACCCGTTTTGCCATGCCGCCAGAGAGTTGGCGAGGGAAGTCATGCACCAACCCTGGCGCAAGATTGTAGGTTTGCAGTTGCATTGCCACATCTTCCAGCCGCAGTTTTACACCACTAAGCTGCGCGGCACGGGTCATTTGTGAGCCGACTTTAATTAATGGATTTAGCGCGCTGACCCCTTGAGGGACGTAACATAACGTTTTTCCGCGCCGTTCAATTTTGTCTTGGGCGCACAACACCTCACCATCAAGGATAATCTCGCCATGACAACGCATATTGTCTGGCAATAAACCCAATGCACTTTGTAACAACAGACTTTTGCCTTCACCGCTACCGCCAACTAACGCCACCAGTTCCCCCGGATTCACCTCCAAAGAAATATTACTCAGCAGAGGATGCCAGGTTTTTCGCCCCAGCCAGCGGTAATGAGCAACATCAATAGCAAATTTTGCAAATTTCAACATCAGGTTATCCTCACCCAGAGTTGTTGCAGCGACCGGGCAAACTGGTCAAATACTAATACCAATCCCACCAAAATCAGGCCAGGGAAAAAAGCCAGCCACCATGCCCCACTGCTAAGGTAACGCAGTGCATCCGCTAATAAGATCCCCAACGACGGCTCATGGGGTGACAGCCCAAACCCAAGAAAACTGAGCGCTGCGCTGTGTAACACCGCATGGGGGAACATCAACAGTGTGCCAACAATCCATTGTGGCAGTAATAACGGTAGCAGATGATGACGCCAACGGTAAAAATTACTGTTACCCAACCGATGAGACAACATCACATAATCAGTCTCGCGAATACGTAAGATTTCTGCGCGTAAAATCAGGGCAAGCTTTGGCCAATGGGTGAGGGCTACCGCCAGAATAACGCCTTGTTTCCCGCCCCCCAAAGTGAAGCAGATCAGCACCAATAACAGCAAGTGAGGCAATGCCAACATACTGTCAATTAATCCGCGAATAATATAATCCAGCGTTTTATTGATAGCACACAAACTGGCAGTGAGCATCGCCAGCAGTCCACTGGCAAAAGCAGCAATCAGGCCAATTTGTAAACTGGTTGTCATCCCCTGAAAACAGCGCAACCACAAGTCGCGCCCCAGACTATCAGTACCAAACCAATAAGCCGGTGATGGCGGCTGGCGGCGCGCCATCAGATCCATCGGTACTTCAATGGGATAAATAACCCAGCCATAAACAATTAAAATGAGTAATAGCGCCAATGAAACGAACAGCCGAAACAGCGCCCGATTTGGGTTATAAGTCATAATTGCCGCGCAGCTCCCCTATTCAAGCGGTGTAACAGTGCGTTGGCAACGCTGTTACCGCAAAAGACCAATATGGCGCAAAACATGACGATCCCCATCAGTAACGGAATATCGCCGTGAAGCCCGGCATCAATCGTGGCTTGCCCTAAGCCGGGATAGGCAAAAACTTTCTCCGCTAATAGCGAGCCACCCAGTAATTCCCCCACAGAGGCAAATTGCAGACAAAGCGCTGGCGTAATGGCATGGCGTAAAATATGGAAGTGAACCAATGACCAGCCCTTATCTCCCTGAGCACGAGCATAGCGGATAAACTCGCTATTCATCACCTCAGCAACCCTGGCGCGGGTATGCAGCGCAATATTGCCAACCCCCAATAATCCCAAGGCCAGCATCGGCAGAATGAGATGACGCAGTTTGTCGCTCCAACTGGCTGTTTCAGCATTGCTTCCAGGTGTCCATGCACAGCAAATCGGCGCCCAATTCAGCTTCACCGCAAATAATGACAGCAACAATAAACCAATCCAGAAAGTGGGTAGCGAAGCTAATAGATATGACAGGGTTGAGATCAAACGATCAGGCCAGCGATTAAGATAACGCCCCGCAGTCAGCCCCAGCAATAGCCCAACAATGCCGGAGAATAGCCATGCCGAAAGCAGTAACGCAAACGAGGTGGCAAAACGTTCACCAATGACCTGTGAGACTGGCGCGTTATACAGCATGGAGTAACCCAAATCACCTTGCAAAACCTGAGTAAACCAATGCAGAAAACGCTGCCACAAAGGCAGATCCAACCCCCACCGCGCCGCAATCAGCGGATATTGTTCCGGTGGAACATGCAGCAGCTCACTGCCAATATAGGCGCGTATTGGGTCTACCGGGGAAAAACTCAGCAGCGTAAAAGTGCCTACTGCGGTGATTAGCAGCAGGCAAATTAAACGCAGAGTAAATAGCGAGATCCCCTTCATTACTGACAGGTCCATTTCCAGCTATCCAGGCTATTAAGCAGTGACCAGGAACCATGGATTTCCGGTGCCCCCTTACCTAAATCAACGCAATCATTAGCCAGGTAAGTATGCTGAATATTCAATAACCACGCCCACGCCGCATCACCGCGAATACCGGCACCGGTCGTTCCATCCCAATCAACCTGTTGCCAAAATGGCACCGCTTGTTCCCAAGTTGGCGCATCCAGTGCCTGTTGCAGATGTTTATCAACTACCGGATTCTGGTAGTAGCCTGGATTATAATATTCAACACCGGCAGCTTTACTGCTGTAGTGATGGTACAACTCCATGGGATCAAGGCTACCCCAGCCAAACAACGTGGGGTTAGCATGCATATTACGTTCAACGGTTTCCCAGCTACCGGATTTCAAATCAACATCAATACCAATAGGTTTCAGCATCGAACGCAGCGCCTGGGCTAAATCGCGGCGCGTAGTATCACCGCTGGTATACCAAAGCGTGATTTTGGCCGGCACCCCACTTTTTTCTCGAATACCCTCACTGTTCAGCGCCCAACCGGCCTGTTCTAATATCTGTTTGGCTTTTTCGCTATCACCATCTTTAATGGCCGAATCTGAGTTATTCCATGGCAACCCCTGTACACCTGTATAGGCAGGAATAGCATGACCCTCCATAATTTGGTCGGCCAGGAGTTGGCGGTTAATGGCATAGTTAATGGCACGGCGGATAGCAACATCAGCCGTTACATCATTACCAATCGGATAACCCTGAGCATCTTTCTTACCCGCCGGAGTGGTCGGGAACACGATGCCACGGTTTTCTACACTTGGCCGCACCCATAACTTCATGTTATTGACCGGACCTGCCGCCATCGATGGTGGAATGCGGACGACCCCTAACTGTCCACTTTGCGCCGCTGCAAAGGCACTGTCTTCATCAAGAAAAACAAAGATCAGTTTATCGAAATCATTCTTATTTCCGGCATAATGAGGATTGGCTTCCACGATCATTTGTTGACCCGGTTGGAAGCTCACCAAACGGTACGGGCCAGCACCAATAGGGTTTTGTGCATAGGTTTTGGCATTATATTTATCAGCAGAAACAATCCCCAGCGATCCCAACACATTTACAAAAGTACTTTGTGGCGCTTTCAATTGGATTCGAATATTGAGGGGATCGATTTCTTCGGCGCGGAGGAAATTACCCATATCGACTTTACCGCCACTGGCAGCAGCATTGTTATAGGTAAACACCACATCTTTGGCCGTCAGAGGAGATCCATCAGAGAATTTGAGGCCCGGCTTGAGCGTCAGAGTCCAGGTTTTACCGTCGTTGCTGGTTTTATACTGGCTCAGCAGAAAATTATTCCAGCTAAGATCTTCATTTTGTTTTAGCAACGGGCTATGCAATAGCAGATAACTGCCATGACTCCAGCCTAGCATTGGGTCAAAGCCTTCGGTGGGTTCATCACCGATAGCCAGTTGCAGGGTATGTGTTGCGGCACTAACGGGAACAGAAAAAACACTGAGTAGAGCGGCTGTGAGTAAGGTAGTTCGGAGCCATAGACGTTTAGACATGAATCATCCTTTGATAAATTAGCCAGTGAATATAGGGCATTGCCTGTCAGGCAAAGATTCAACAAATAATTAAGCGTAGCACTAAACATTAATATGGGTAATAGATGTCTTTTTTAGTATTAATGACCAATTTTCACCACTTTAGTTAGAACTTAACAGCATTCAACTAAC
>NZ_JAZGQA010000246.1:0-5537 GCF_048593855.1 Yersinia sp. 2542 StPb PI | reverse complement strand
CTCTAGCATTTAAAACCATAACCCTTTGATTATAGAATCTTTTATGTTTTATCGACGTGAAAAAGGCGCTGAATTCAGCGCCCTTCATGCCATTACACCCTAACATCTGGCAGCAATTGAAACCGGTCAGACTACCTACTCCGTAACAATAGTTTGAATCTGTGCTGGTCCCGGGTTGTACCAACCACCCCATCCCGGCCCCCACATCCCAGGGTTGTGATAACCCCACGGGCCCATTGCCGGTGGCATCATAACTTGTTGTGCAAGATTCCAACGTTTGTAACCTGTGGCATTTATCACCACAAAGTCATACGGCGTCATCCCAATTTTACCGGCTTCAACACCGGTAATCGGCCCAACCACGGTCACCAGGTGACCACGAAAATCAACTGGCTCAAGGAAACCATTAACATAGGCTATCACTCGCCCTTGTGACGGCTCACCCAAAATAGGTCTGGCACCCGAGTCTAAGGGTACGCTGGCAATTTCAAGCCGGGTACGATGCGCTTCATTGGCCACATTGATGACGGTCCCACCAAAACGCGCCTCCTGGCCTACAAAGACCTTCGGATCGGTTCGAACCAAATTAAGATTTTGCTGCGGCGTCGCAGTGGTACCCTGAATAGCTGGCGGGACAGTAACACAGCCGGACAGAAGCAAAACGCCCAATCCTAGCCAGCCACACGTCCATTTACGGCTTCTATTCTTTATAGATTGAGTTGTCGACGTATTTATCGCCATCGTGTGCTGCTCCTTATCATATCTATAGCTATCTGAATATTTTAGACTCTAAACAGGATGACAAGTTGCTATATCGTTAATTTTTCACATTTCCGTGGCGCAGGTCAGTTCTAACGGCCTGGCAGTTTTTTCCAGGTCACTTCATTTCTTAGATACACTGGCTCGGCATTTTCCACACTCACCATCCGCCCGTTCGCCCATGATGATAATGCCAGTGGCAACATATCCTCTGCCTGCGGCAGTAGCATCTGCCCGTCAGTCAGCACCACATTATCGCGGCTAACCAGATCAGGATACGTCTGCCAGCCAGTGCCTACTGTGGCCCAATGGCCGCTCAGTGATGGCACGTGTGCCAAGACTTGTGCCGGCGTCATTACTGCCTCAGTCTGTTCACCGAGCCAATCGCCTTGCGTGTCACGCTCAAACTCACCCCAATAGACTTCCCCCATACGGGCATCAATCGCTGCCAATACGCGAGATGCACCTGTCAGACGGAATGCCCCCTGAGCCATGGTCTGTAAGGTGGAAATACCTATCATTGGTAAGTCGGCGCCCAGAGCCAATCCCTGACCAATACCGATACCAATACGAACACCGGTAAAGCTACCAGGGCCACGGCCAAAGGCCAATGCATCGAGTTGCGTCAGTGATAAACCCGATTCAGCCAGTACTTGCTGCACCATCGGTAAGATTCGTTGGGTGTGTTCCCGTGGACAAAGCTCAAACAACGCCTGAACTTCGCCGTTATTCCACAATGCAACAGAACATGCTTCTGTTGCGGTATCGATCGCTAAAATTCGCGTGGACATGCCAACCTCGGCAGGAAAAGAGTATGAATTCAATACAGGGCGCGCATGATAGCACACCCCTCCTCGCTTTTCCCTTAATCGCGTTGCTTGAGAAAAGCGATGGCTTTCGCCAAATCACGGGTGCGGGGTGCTGGCGGGAGGCTATTAAGGAACATCGCGCCATAAGGGCGCATCACCAGGCGATTATCACAGATAACCAGCACGCCGCGATCGTCGATGTCACGAATCAAACGCCCCACACCTTGTTTCAAGGTAATAACGGCATCAGGCAATTGCACATCATTGAACGGGTCACCACCACGTAGACGGCAATCTTCGATGCGGGCTTTCAACAAAGGGTCATCCGGTGAGGTAAACGGCAGTTTGTCGATGATGACACAAGATAACGCGTCGCCCCGCACATCCACCCCTTCCCAGAAACTGCTGGTCGCCACCAGCAGTGCATTGCCTGCTGCTACAAACTGTGCCAGCAACTGCCCCTTGCTGGTTTCGCCTTGCACCAAAACGGGTAGCGTCATACTGGCGCGGAACTCTTCGGCTAAACCACGCATCATCTGGTGTGAGGTACACAAAAAGAAGCAACGCCCTTTATTGGCATCAATCAGTGGCTTTAGCATCACCGCCAGCTTACGGGCAGCCCCAGGTTCATTCGCCGAAGGCAAATTGCGTGGCACACAGAGTAATGCCTGATTGGCGTAATCAAACGGACTGGGCAGGAGTAGCGTTTTGGCGTTAGTTAGCCCCAATCTTGAGGTGAAATGTGATAACTGATCATTAACCGACAGTGTGGCAGAGGTAAAAATCCAGCTTCCCGGTTTTTCTTCTATCAGCTCACGAAAACGATCAGAAACCGACAGCGGTGTCAACGCCAGTACGAAATGGCGTGAATTACACTCATACCAATAGCTGTAGCCGGGTGTAGTGACATCTTTTAAACGCTTAAGGCGGTTGCGATACACCGTTGCACGTTCAAAAGCGGCATCCAGCATAGCTGAGCGGCCAAGGGAAAGCTTCATCACGTCATAACACAGCTCCAACGCATCATCGAGCAACAGCAACGCCCGCTGAATCGCCGGTTGTTCCAGTACATCACGTAAATTGCCACGATACCCCGGGTCGCCGAGCACCAGACGGAAATCTTGCGTGCTTTGCGTCAGACGGTCGGCGCTTTTTTGCAATTGGGCGGAGTCGCGCACTTCGGTGCGATAGGCAATAATAATATCTTTTGCCAAATCCATTAGTTGTCTACTGGTCAGTTGCTGACCAAAGTATTGGCTGGCAATATCGGGGATCTGGTGGGCTTCATCGAAAATCATCACATCTGCGGTGGGGATCAGTTCGGCAAAACCGCTCTCTTTCACCACCATATCCGCCAAGAACAGATGGTGGTTCACCACCACTATATCTGCATCCATCGCCTTACGGCGGGCTTTCACCACAAAACAATCTTTATACAGCGGGCAATCACTGCCCAGACAGTTATCATTGGTACTGGTGACCAACGGCCAGACAAAGCTATCCTCAGCCACCTGGCCACAGGTACTGATATCACCATCGATGGTTTCGGCTGACCAGCCACGTAAACGAACCAAATCAACCAATGTCTCACTGGCTAATTCCCCCCCGGCCAATGATTGCTGTTCAAGCCGTTCCAGACAAAGATAGTTTGAGCGCCCCTTTAATAAGGCCAGCTTCCCTTTGTATTTGAGAGCAGTCGCTACCGTGGGTAAGTCACGCGAATAGAGCTGATCTTGTAACGCTTTCGAACCTGTGGAGATAATCACTTTGCAATCAGCACGCAGTGCGGGCGCCAAATAGGCAAATGTTTTACCGGTACCGGTACCTGCCTCTACCACCAATTGTTGTTTGGCATCAATAGATTCACTGATGGCCGCCGCCATTCGGCGCTGAGACTCTCGGGGGTTAAAACCTGTAATGGCCTGCGCTAATGCGCCGTCTGTTGCAAAATCGTCTGTCACGCGTTCTCTTCCGGGCGAAATCAGCGGTGATTATGCCAAGCCTATCGCCCCGCGACCACACATTCTCATCACAAGCTATGCTACCCTACTACTGATAACTGACATTGACATTCACACAAGGGAGTGAAAATGAGTATTGAACGAATTAATCCAGAAAAACGTTGGTCAGATGCTGTGGTATTTAACAACACTATCTATTACACCAGCGTACCGGAAAATCTGGATGCAGACGCCACGGCGCAAACTGCCAACACACTGGCAGCAATAGATATGATATTGAATCAGCTCGGTTCAGATAAAGGCCGTATTTTGGATGCCACCATTTTTCTGGCAGACAGTGCGGACTTCGCGGCGATGAATGCGGCGTGGGATGCCTGGGTGGTTGATGGCAATGCGCCAGTGCGTTGTACCGTCGAAGCCAAATTGATGAATCCGAAGTACAAAGTTGAAATCAAAATTATTGCGGCTATTTGATTTTGCGATCTGCGGGGCGACGGCACTGATGGGCACTCTGACGGCTCGCGCCCCTTGTATTTTAAACAAATAAGGACCCATTCAGTACATTTCCCCGCTTATCAGCTTCGATTAAAAACTGTCACTCGATATAGCCAAAGTAATTGCAGTTGCAGGTAGGCGGCCAGCAAACAAATCCCGATCAGCTTACACCGGTAAGTGATTCGGGTTTGCGCGCGCAGCCAACCCCCTGCAGCTTCAAGTACAAAGGGGATATCAGGACAGCTTAATCATCACCATGCCGGCCAGTAGCAAAATCAGGCCAATCCAGCCTTTATAGTTCAGACGCTGATTAAACAAAATCCAACCCGCGGCCACAGTGGCGGCAATACCGAACCCGCCCCATAAGGCATAAGCTACTGATAATTCAATGCCTTTCACTGCTTGTGCCAAAGCACTGAATGCCCCTAACACTGACAGCAGTGATAATATGCCTAACCATACCCGGCGAAAACCATCTGACATTTTCAGCAAGATATTGGCAATGATTTCCAGGATGACCGCCAAAATCAGAAACGCAATATGGTAAAACTCAAGCTGTTGCATGCTGCTCACCTGAATTGTTGTGCGGGCTGCCTGGTTTCTTCGGCTTACGCGTCCCTGACTTCACTAACATTATGCCGCCGATCAAGGTCACTAAACCGGCAATTTTCAGTGGTGATAAGCTTTCATCAAACCACAGCACGCTAAAAACAGTAATAATCAGGATGCCAATCCCTTCCCACAGGGCATAGGCCACGCCTAGCGCGACTTTCTTCACTGCCAGAGCCAGTAAAATGTATGAACCGGTTATCATAAAATACATCACGATATGCCCGGTCATCTCACCACTGACACTGGCATATTTCATTGATAACGTGCCGATAATTTCTGCGACAATCGCTAAACCTAAAAATATCCAATAAATCATCATTCTTCTCCTAACACAGCTACCCTATCGATTTCAAAGTGCAAGCAGCGGCCTCAAAGAGGCGAGGCCCATGGACGGCCGAGTAATAAGTGGCCAACATCCCTGCTATTTGAAAAATGACGGGTAAAACGCACGCTAAGGTCTATTTGTTACGGTTATCCTAATTCGATGCCCTATTCACAAGGAATAGACATGCGCAGGCCGTAAGAAATAGAAACTCACTTGGCGTATAAACTTTTTTATACCCTAAATAATTCGAGTTGCAGGAAGGCGCTAAGCAAGAGACCCCCGATGAGCTTACATGAGTAAGTGATTCGGGTGATTGAACGCAGCCAACGCACATGCAGCTTGAAGTATGACGGGTATTTAAGATGGAAGAATAAAGACGCTACAGCTCGCTACACCAGTGATGCTCACTGGCCAGAATGGCTGACAGGAAAAGTTGACAGGTAGAAGGTTTGAAAGTAATTCCATTAGTTTTAATCATAATATATCTCTTTTTTTTAGCCACACCTGCTTTAGCGACATACTTGTTTGCCAAACCTAGTGTGATACGCCTAAAACCCTCATCAAAATGGAATAATT
>NZ_JAZGQA010000245.1:0-5593 GCF_048593855.1 Yersinia sp. 2542 StPb PI | reverse complement strand
ATTATAGCTAAAGGCTGTTTTTATTTATTATTACTTTACGATTATTATTAATCAAGGACAGTATCATGTTGAAACCTATCGCGTTTTTTTTGGGATTAACAAGTTTATCCCTACTCACTTTTCATGCTCAGGCAGATGAACCATTACCCGATGAAGTTCGCGTGGCCTACGGTGGTAGCTCACAGGTTCTGGTTCTGGCGAAAGTCGATGGTTCGTTGGAAAAAGCACTCAATACCAAGGTGAAATGGGTGCAATTTGCCACCGGTGCTGATGCACTAGGTTATTTTGCCAGCGATGCGATTGATATTGCCAATATAGGTTCAAGCCCTGCGGTTGCGGGTTTGGTGCGAAAACTGCCAATAGAAATATTTGGTATATCAGGTGTGATAGCTACGTCTGAACGCCTTATTGCTAAAGATACGATTACCTCTTTGAAGGATATTGAAGGTAAACGTGTCGCTTATCTGCCTAATTCAACCGCTCAATATGCATTAGATGCCGCGATAGTGGTCAATCATATTGACCGTAATAAGGTGACATTAATTCCATTGCGACCCGCAGAAATGGTTGCTGCGTGGAAACGGGGAGATATTGACGCGGGCTATGTTTGGGCTCCTTTTGCGCAAGAGCTCGAAGTCTCTGGCGGGCATCCCGTATTCGAGACCAAACAGCTTCAGCAGGACGGTTATCTCATTTATAACAATTATGTGGTCAGAACTGCGTTTGCTAAAGCGCATCCCGAGTTATTGAGCCAATTCTTGCAAGTACATCAGCAAAAAGTTGATGAATTTAAGCGTGATCCAATAAAAGCGGCGGCTATCGTGGCGAAAGATGTTGGCGCACCGGTGACAACGGCAACGAATACCTTATCTGGTTTGGAATATCCAACACTTAAACAGCAGGAAACGGCGCAGTGGTTAGGCAACGGTTCCGATACTGATAACAGTGGTATTGGGCAGGCGGTGCATAAAACTGCTGGGTTCTTGGAAAGCATTGGTGAAGTGCGTAAACGTGACATTCCCAGCTCGTTTGAAAAGGGAATTAATGTCAGTTATTTAAAGGATGCGATCGCCGCACAAGTACAGCAATAGGGTATTTATGAATCGAGTGCAGCAGGTTGGGTTAAGCGTTGGGGCGGTTATTTCATTCTTCTTATTGTGGCAGGTGGTGGGGGCTGAGCAGTGGATCGATCCATTGCTGTTACCGCCATTATCGGATATTGCCCTCACCGCCGGCGAGTTGCTGCAAGAGGGATACCGGCAAGTGCCATTGTGGCAACACATTGCTGTCAGTGTTGCCCGGGCATTGAGTGCATTCGCCGTCGCTATCTTGGTTGGCGTGCCATTGGGATTGGTTATGGGTCTGTCGCAACCTATTGCAGCGCTGCTTAACCCATTTGTGCAGTTTTTACGGCCATTACCCAAGATAGCATTGATCCCCTTAGCGGTTGTCTGGCTGGGTATCGGTGAGTCATCCAAGTTTTTCCTGATTTTTATTGCCACATTTCTCAGTGTGGTGGTTGGGGCTTGCGCTGCGGTTGAACGTATTGGACGAGCCAGAATTCGTGTCGCCCAAACATTAGGTGCTAGCCGTCGGCAGATTTTTTTTCGTGTAGTACTACCTGAAACGCTACCAGAATTGTTTACCAGTGTGCGCTTATCCATTGGTATTGGTTGGACGTCGCTGATTGCTGCTGAAATGGTTGCTGCGACATCAGGGCTAGGCTGGATGGTGATCAATGCCAGCTCGTATTTACGTACTGACATTGTGATGCTGGGAATACTGTTACTGGGTGGTATTGGTTATCTGCTTGATCTGCTGATTGTAGGTTTACAGCGATTATTGGTGCCATGGGCAGGGAGAGAGTAATGCGAAAGGAACCATCGGCATCTATTACGGTTAATCGGGTCAATTTGGGTTTTGCCACTAAGCAGGGGCGGCAGCAGGTGCTGGAAGATATCTCTTTGAGTATCGAGCCGGGTGAATTTGTGGTACTGCTCGGGCCGTCGGGCTGTGGTAAGTCAACCATTCTTAATTTGATAGCCGGCTTTGAGCACCCCGACAGTGGCAATATTCAATGCCAGGGAGATGTGGTGTCAGCACCTGGACCGGATCGAGGGATGGTATTTCAGCAGGCAAATCTATTCCCATGGTTAACGGTACGCGATAACGTCTCTTTCGGCCCACGGATGCAGGGGGCGACGCCTGCGCAAATCCTACCGGAAACACAGGCATTCCTGAAACTGGTGGGTTTGCAAGGGTTTGAAGATCACTATCCATGGCAATTATCCGGTGGCATGAAACAACGGGTCGCGATGGCCAGAGCCTGGTTACCCAACCCCGACATATTGCTGATGGATGAACCTTTTGGTGCGTTGGACGCGCAAACCCGTCTCATGATGCAGGAATTGTTGTTATCAGCCTGGCAGCAAACCGGCACCACGATTTTGTTTGTGACACATGATGTTGAGGAGGCTCTGTTTCTGGCCGACCGGATCCTTATCATGTCAGCACACCCCGGTTGTATCGTAGATGAAATAAGACTGCCTTTTGGCCGTCAGCGTGACATAGAAACGTTGGCTCAGGCTGAGGGTTATAGCGAAATTAAACAGCGGATATTGCATCGAGTTCGTAGTGAAGCCCGCCGTCATTTCAATAACTAATATAATATTATTAAGGAATTACTATGCATCTCGCTCGGTTTCCTCGCCTTTCATTGGGCCATTTCCCTACGCCATTAGAGGCATTGCCCGCGTTATCACGTTATTTAGGTGGTCCTAATATTTATATTAAACGTGATGATTGCACGGGGCTGGCGACCGGTGGCAACAAGACGCGTAAATTAGAATTTCTGCTGGCGGATGCGCTGCAACAAGGGGCCGATGTGGTGATTACGCAAGGGGCTACCCAGTCAAATCATGTCCGTCAGACGATTGCTGCGGCGGCAAAATTGGGTTTGGAAGCACAAATTTTGCTGGAGAAACGAGTCAGTGATTTTGGCGATGATTACCAGTTTTCGGGCAATATCTTGTTGGATAATTTATTAGGGGGAACGATAGCGGCTCACTTGCCAGCGGGGACGGATATGCAGCAGGCGATGGAGCATTTGGCAGAGACATTGCGGGCACAAGGGAAAAAGCCATATATCATCCCGGGTGGTGGGTCGAATCCGATCGGTGCTTTAGGTTATGTCGCTTGCGCGCAAGAGTTACTTTATCAGTCTAGCCAGCAGCAGCTACGAATTGATCATATTGTACACGCAACAGGCAGTACGGGAACACAAGCCGGGTTGGTTACAGGGCTGGTTGCCAGTAATAGTGGTATTCCGGTACTGGGCATCAGTGTTCGCGCACCACAAGATAAACAGGAGCAAAATGTTTACTCTTTGGCACAACGGACTGGGGAACTGCTGGGGCTAAAGGGGGAATTCCCTCGGGAAAGCGTGATCGTTAATAGCAATTATGTCGGTGCGGGTTATGGTTTACCGACTGATGGCATGCTTGAAGCGCTGACGTTGGTGGCACAATTAGAAGGGATTCTGCTTGATCCTGTCTATTCGGGAAAAGGAATGGCGGGGTTGATCGATTTAGTGCGCCAGGGGTATTTTTCACCAGACGATAATGTTGTCTTTATCCATACCGGCGGTTCTGCCGGGCTGTTCGGTTACCGCCAGGTATTAGAGCAGGTAGGCAAGGATGACTAAACCTCTTTTATTTGGTGTGCTGGGTGGGATGGGACCCCTTGCGACACTGGATCTATTGCACAAAATTATTGAAGTAACGCCAGTTAGTCGGGATCAGGACCATTTACCGGTAGTGACATGGAATGTCCCGCAAATACCTGATCGACAAAAAGCATTGGCGGGATGTGGGGAATCACCGTTGCCACAGTTGTTACATGCAATACAGCAACTGAATCAGTTAGATGTCAGTCATATTGCTATACCCTGTAATACGGCACATCACTGGTATCCACAACTGGCCAATGCTAGCCGGGCACCTATCCTGCATATTGTCGATATTGCCGTAGCCCACATAGCTAGTTTGCACCCCCGACCACAACGGGTCGGGGTGATCGCAACCGAGGCAACACTGCAAGCGCAGTGGTATCAGCAGCGATTGGCGGCATTAGGGATCAGCGTCATTTTACCGACCGAACAGGCATTAAAAACCTTGTTTGTCCCAGGATGTTATGCGGTAAAGCGTGGTGAGGTAGCTCTTGGGGGCCAACTCTTGCAACAGTTGGCTACAGAATTGGTAGGGCGTGGTGCCGAAAAATTAGTGTTGGCTTGTACTGAAATTCCGCTCGCGTTTAACGCTATTGAATCGCCACTACTGGCTTTGAGTATTGACCCTGCATATGCCTTAGCTCAGCATTGTGTGACGTTATGGCAACATTCGCAATCGGCTAATAGTTTTCACATACAATAGCGCCCTTTTTAAATAGGGCGATTTAAATGATTAATTTCGGCGCATTAAGGGGATGTTGTAGTAAATAACTATTTTAAATTTTCTGGAATGGATTGCAAATTGGATAATTGCTGCCAACTGACATCATCAATAAATATGCCATGAGTCAAACGGTGTTGATGATTTCTTTGTTCCCATTCTCCAGGTAATGTCAGATTATTATCGGAATGGGAACTACGTACCCAGTCTAACAGAGCTGGTATTTCCTGCTGATAACGCTGTGCTCCGCCCAAACGCTCAGGGTCAATTAATATTGTCAGCATATTATTGATGATTCTCTGCTGCCCCGGCTGCGTATTTCGTTCGGTGTTGCCCCCGGTTAATGCCGCTCCCAGCAAAGAACAGATGAGTGCCAGCCCCGAACCTTTATGTTCGCCGAATGCCCGCAGTGCGCCAAAGGGTTCTTCCATCAAATAACGTGGGTCGACCGTGGGCATGCCTTGGTGGTCTACCGCGCAACCAGGCTCTAATTGTCGCCCCTCATTCCACGCAATACGTGCTTTATTACCCGCAATAACGCTAGTGGCAAAGTCCAGAATGATTGGCTCGCCGGATAACAAGGGAACGCCTGCGCAGAAGGGATTGGTTCCTAGTCGGGCTGATTGCCCTTGCCAGGGGATGACATTGGCGCGATTGTTTACATTCGCAAAATGCAATGAGACTAACCCCGCCGCGGCAGCTTGTTCAGCCCAGGCACCGATGCGGCCTAAGTGGTGTGCATTTGCCAGACTCAAAACCGTGACTCCGTGCTGTCGGGCGCGTTCAATACCCAGTTCAATCACTTGTTTTCCAATAACCTGGCCGAAGCCATGCTGCCCGTCAAATGAAATCAACGCTCCAAAATCTGTGGTGATTTTAACCTTTGCTGCAGGATTTAATCCTCCCTCATGAATTGCCGCGATATAGCGGGGCAACATACTAACACCGTGGGAGTCATGGCCTTTGAGACTGGACTCCACCAAATTATCAGCCACGTTAGCGGCGATGCCTGAGTCTACTGAAATATCGACCAATCGATCATGCAGATATTGCCGAAGAAAATGATGACTGAAAACGGGCATTTCTAGCTCCGAAAATAATAATGGAATATCGGGAACTATAACGCTTTCAATGTTCGATACATA